>NZ_JBHXNW010000010.1:41821-62113 GCF_042717365.1 Streptomyces sp. NPDC058534 | reverse complement strand
AGGCCCCCCCGGCCACAAAACACGCCCCGCCCACAACACACCCCAAAAACAGAGGGGGGCCCCCCCCCCGACCCGCGCGCCCCCCCCCCACATGCTGCGTCTCTCAGCGTTGGAACCGGGTCACTGAGCCTTCCAGCGCGTGATCAGGCGTTCCTTCCAGCCCTTGGGTGGCGGCCAGGGCACGCCCCAGTCAGCCAGTTGTTTACGGCTCCAGCCTCCTGCGGGAGACCGGGCGGCCTCGATGTCCTCCGGCGAGGGCAGCACGACGGGCTGGGGGCCGGTTTCGACCAGGGCTGCCGGACGATGCCTCTCGGGTGCCACGACGGCCGACGTCAACCGAGGCTCCAACGGGTCGGCCGACGGGCTCGCGCGCAGCCGGAAGGGTCGGCTGCGCCACTCCCACTCCCGGCGGAGGATGAGTGCAGCCAGGTCCAGTGACCCCAGGGGGAGCACACCCGTTGCGGCGCGGACCTGCGGCCAACTCAGTTCCTGCCCTGCGGCCAGGGCGAGGGACAGCGCGGCGTCCAGGCGCGGATCGACCTCGCGGTGTTCGAGGAGCCGACGCGTGCGATAGCCGTCGGTGGCCACCAGACCCCAGCCACGGCGTCGGCAGAATTCGGCGGCGGCGCGGTACTTGGCGGCGTTGATGGCCATCGCCATCTCGTACACCGGCTTGACCTCGATCAGGATGCAGCCGCCGTCTGCGGTCGCCGCGAGCAGGTCCGGATAGTAGGTGCGCTGTCGCCCCTCGTACACGTAGCTGATGGCCAGCGGCTGTTCCTGGTAGTAGGTGACCTGCGAGGCAAAGCTGAGCAGTTGAATGACCTGCAGCTCCGTCTCGGACTCGTACGACACAGCGCGGTCGAGCTTGGGGCAGTGCCACGTTCCGAATCGTCCACGGGCCAGGTTCTCTTCCTCGCGGAAGGTCTCCAGCTCAGCTTGTGGCGGTGCCGGCCGGGGATCGCCGAACCAGTCCACCTCCGTGGCCAGTGCTGCCCAGCGCCGCGTCGAACGTTCGATCCGGCCCTGTCGCACGGCTTCACGGCGGGCCTCCTCGTGCCGCAGGGCGCGTGTGGTCGACGCTTCTGCCGCAAGGTTCTCCGCACGGACCTTGTCAGCACCAGCCAGACGCGCCAGCAAGGGGATCGCCTGCCGGGGAATCACCAACGGCAACAGCACCTCCGACAAGTCGAGCAGTCGCTCCGCAGCCGGCGGCTCGGCCCCGCGCCCGTCCCGATCGACGCAGCTCAGCCGGCCCAGCACCTCCCGAAGTCTCCCGGACGCCGGAGCAGGATTGCGCACGAGTCGACGGATCGCCCTGGTCTGCAGTTGACGGACCCGCTCCCGCGAGACACCGATGACCTCGGCGGTCGCCTCCAAGGTGTGCGCTGTCTGATCATGAAGACCCAAGCGGTGACCGAGGACGTCCCTGTCCCTCGGCTCGGGCAGCTCGCCCACGGCAGCGGCCACCAGCTCCCGCAGCACCAGCACGACGTCCGGGTCCCGCGCGTCGATCAGGGACCAGTCGCTCGTCACGTGCGTAGCACCAGGACACACACACTCGAGCAACCAATCGTCCAGGAGCAGCGTTCCCGCCTTGTCCCACAGCCGACGGGCTGCTGCCCTGCGGCCGGCTTCGTCCGCAGCGGCCAAGTCCCAGACGACCTGCCGGGCGAGGAAGACCTCGCGCCTCTCGGGCCGAAGCGCGTGCCCCGTGACGCCCTCCCACTCTGCCAACACGTCGGCCGCTCGACCCGCCAAGCCCTCCGCCGGCAGATCGCGGGAGCCCGAAACGCTGCGCCGCGCCAGCTGGTCCTGGTGCCGCCGAGCCGCCGCCACGCTTCTCCACGGGTAGGACGGCTCACGGGCCAACCGCGCCCTCAGCCACCTGAGCGGGTCGTCAACGAGCACACCGTCCAGCGGCACCGAGAGATCCACACGTGCCCTGATCGCGGCCGGAGTCCGGCCATGCCGCTCGGCCAGCTGAACAAGATCCAACCCCTCGACCACCCCGACGACAAGCTGCTCGTCCTCCACCTCGTTCCAGGCCCGGCCGCGCCGTGACTCGGACGCCTCGTTTTGCACATCACTCCCTCACCGCCCTGACCGCCGCTCGGACAAAGCCCACGCAAGGCAGGTTCACACACTCGCGGCCACGCACCCAAGTGATCAGCTTTGCCCCCCCCCGCCCGCTCCCATCTTGTCCACAGCGGACCCATGCACCACGAGACCTGCCCGGCGCCGAGCCCGTCAGCGAGAATCGGCTCATGCCCCTCCCGCAACCTGACGAGAGCATCTGCCGCAAGGTCACTGTCGAATTCGGCCGTGAAGCCTTCGCCGGCCAAGACCCGGCGTCCCGACGCACCCCTATTCCGGATGCCTGGCTCGATTCCCCTCCCGAGGCCGATCTCCGCGAAGCGGCCCTCATTCGCGAAGCGGATCGCTACACCGAAGGACAGCTACGCAGAGCCTCCATGGCAGCGCTTGTCCCGGGGAACCAATTCTCTCTCTGGGTATTCCTGCGCAGCGAGGACGGCCGGCCTTTCGTCATGGACTGATATGGGGTGACCGGAAGGAGCGTCGGCAACCAACCCTTGGGACCCCTGGCAGACGTCCAGGTGTACGCAACGAATCCGCAAGGGATCTACGAGGGGAAATCACACGGGCTGTGCATACAGCAGAGGTGGCTGAGCCCCGAGCACGACCTTCTCGCTCTCCGCGACTTCGTCCCGCTCTACCTGGAAGACTCGGGGCACGGCGACTGGACTGGTTCGGGCTGGTGTAGCAAATGTGCCGGCTACGCGATCCGGAGGCTGAATAGCGAGCAGTTCGCCCACTACTGGACGAGCGTCAAGGCCGCGCACGCCGCCTTGTCCGGCGGGCCCCGGTAGAACTTGGCGGCAATATAGCGGTGGATCTCCGGTTACCGAAACCGGGGATCCACCGAATACTTGTAGCTCCACCGCCACTCCTGACCGGCCAACGAAAGGCAGCACAGCGACGATCCCTAACGTCACCGCCACACGGCACGCATTTTCTGCTCCTGAGCCCTCACGCCGAGGCGTAGCTCAGCCGAAACAGGTCCTGGGCGCGCTCGAGGTCCCGCTCGGTACGCAGCTGAACCTCCAGGTCTCCCGTGCCATGGTGGCCGAGCCCGGTCACGTCCCGGGTAAATCCGGACACCAGATCCACAGCCGTCGGATCCGCTTTCAGGTAGACCAGCACCTTGGTCTGCTGGGGCGGGATGAGGCAGGCGAAGTTCCGCAGCCGCTGATAGGCGCGGTACTGCTTGCGCTGCACCCGGGTGACACCGTCACCCAGGCCGACGAGGACCTCGTCGACCGCCGCCGCCAGCTCGGCCATCGCACCGCCCTGCTGCCGAATCGGCGCCGCCCCGGGCGTGCTGCGGCGTACCCGCTTGGCCTCTGCCGAGTGGCCGGTGACCGACGCCACGGTCTCAAGACCAATGTGGTCGCTGCCGAAGTACCGGTAGCGGACCAGGTCGATCGAGCGCCGGTGCTCGCGTACGGCGTGCGCGTCGTAGCGGGTGAAGTCGCCGGCCACGCAGATCAGCCGCGGTGCGCTCCACAGGATCTGGGACGCGGCCGTCACCCCGAGCCGGTCGCGGACCAGACTCCGGAAGGCGCCCTTGTGGCTCATCAGCCAGGCCATGTAAAAGAGGCCCTGGTTGATGACACCGGCATCCGTGCCGCGCTTGTACTCCACGATCACGGGCGCACCGTTCTCGTCCAGCCCGAGCGAATCGATACGCCCGCCGTCGATGCAGTCGATCACGTACTCACTCGCGAGGAACGTGACGCCCAGCATCGCCTCCATGTGCGCCTCGACGAGATCCTGCACATCAGCCTCGACCGCAGCAAGACGCGACGTGACCTCCGTCACGCCGCTATTCGTCGTGTGGAACAGCTTCAGGCCCGACACCTTCCCCTCCTCGGTTCGAAGATCAGCAACGCCGAGACGGGGCAGGATTGTTTCCATAGGGGGCTTCGAGGATGTGAAGATGATGTGAGACGCTACGTCCGGGCCGCTGTGAGGCACCCGTGTCTCACGGTTCCCAGAGATCGCCAGATCCCACATACGTCCCACAGGTTCGTGGGACGAGCGCCTGGAAGACCGCGTTTACGCAGGTCAGCCCCCGTAGCTCAGTGGATAGAGCACGTGCCTTCTAAGCGCTGGGCCGCAGGGTCGAGTTCAGCTGGGGCGTCCGCGTTTTTTACCGGCCATCGGTTGAGCACACCGGCCGACGCATCGAGGCGTATGCCGACGACCCGGCGAGCACTTCGTTCCGGCTCATCGTCGGCGCCCGCCGCGGCCTCGCCGACAACAGCGCCATACGCACCCGCTGGCAGCACCCCACCGGAGCCGCCCCGACACAGTGGCAGCAACCAGCGCCCATCACCGCGCCGAGCCTCCGACCGCAACCCCCGCTCCGCACCAGCAATCAGGTAGACCTCGCCTACGCCGGCGGCCGAATCCGAAGGCCCGGCCACTGCAGCCGGAGACGACACTCAAACCCGGATCCCACCATCGCCGCTCACGTCCGCCTCGACCATTCCACTGATCCCAACACTGTGACCGCCGTCGTGACCGGCGCCCAGGTGGTGTCGTTCTCGTCTCTTTGGAGACTGCCGACTGGACCGTCGCCGCCAACCATGGCCTGAATTTGGCTCGCATTAACCACGAGGATTCTCAAGGCAGGGCGGTCATCAACCGCCCTGCCTCCAGCACATGGCCTAGCCCTGCTCGATCGTGATGGGCAGCCGTCGCGACAGTTCCTCGGCCGCGACGGGGTAGCGCTCGTTCTTCACCTGACGGTACGCGCGGACGGCCCGGTCGATCTGGGCGCGCGATGCCGGCGCAAGATGCACCAGCAGCAACTCGTACAGCGCTTGGTTGTTCTCCTTGGCCGGGATCATCTTGCCCTTACGGGAACCATCAGGGGTCTCTTGCCAGACTGCAGAGAACGGCGCGGAAGTCATCTTCCAGTCCAGCTCACCGAGGCGCCGAAGGAGTTCCGGCCAATCCAGCAGACCCTGCTCGATGATGTGCCGAGCAGCCCGGACAACTTGCACCTGGACCGCGGGGCGCATGAACGGGTGCCCGTCTCCATCCCGCCCCTTAGGCGCACGAAGATCCTTGGGCGCCGCGTGCGCCTCATAGCGCTCCCGCATGTTGCCACAGGCTGCAAGCAACTCGTCAATGCGCTTGGCGAGCGCCTCGTAGCTCTCGTCCAGGATGTCGTCCGTGGCCCGCTGGGACGTCTTGTTCATGCTCTCGTGCAGGCCGAAGCCGAGGTCCGTGAGCAGGTCGTAGAGGACACCAATCGTCGTCCAGGCGGTGCCCGTAACGCCCACCTGACGGGTAGCGAGCTTGAGTTCACCGTCGTTGCCGACCTTGCTGAAGACCTGAACCACGCCGTCCTGCCCCAGGAATTCGTGGTCATCCAGCAGCCGGCGGGTAAGGATCGCAAAGCCGTCGTCCTCATCGAGGGCGATGTTCTCCTGCGCGGTCGTCTTGACGGCGTTGCGGTTGATGTTGGTGAAGAGCCTGCGGGTCCGCCTACGGCCTGCTTCGTCATCGAAGTGCGGAACGACGATGACAGTGATGTCTTCACGCCCGAGTTCCGGGTTGCGCTTGACGGCGTCCTTGATCGCCTTAAGGCGGTGCTGGCCGTCCAACGCGAAGAACTGGTGGGTACCGTCGAAGGTGAGTACGCCGAAGTTGCGGTCCATACCCGCGAGTACGTCGCCGTTCTCGGAGTTCTTCTCCATTTCCAGCGGGAGGTACTCCGGCGCCCCTCCCCACGCCGCCACGATGATGGCTCCGAGGAAGCGGTTCTCGTTGGTCAGGAGGTAGTTGGTGATTTCAGTGGTGCGTGTGCCGACGCCCCTTTGAATCATGGTGCCCAGGTCCTGATTGCCACCCAGCTCATGCGCGAAGTTGATCTCGCGGGCTACTGCCGCGTAGCTCATGAGACATGAGTAGTAGGTCCAGTTACCCACCTTCGCTTCGAACGCGGGGACGAACGTCTTGGACGGCATGGATACCTCTTCTTCGTGCGGTAGTGATCAGGATGTCCAGGCGGCTCGCGGAGCACCGAGCCGACCGCGCAGCTTGGGACGATCCGATTCGTTAAGTGGAGGGTTCCACAGACGGATGAGCCGCTTCTCCAGCCCCCTGATCCTGTGACGATCCGCCACTGTGGTGCACCAGAACTCCATTGGGCGCAGAGGCAGATAGCGGCTGAGCCGTTGCTCACGGGTCTTCGGTTCGCTATCTGTCCACAGGCTCTCGGGGTTGGCCCGCAGGTACCGTCGGTACTCCTTGTAACGCTGGCGAATGGTGTTCCCGTCGTCCGACTTCGAGGCGCCAGCCTGCCCAACGTAGAGGAGTTGAGGGAAGCTGCCGTGAGAGGGACGGCTGTCGACCTGAAACTGGAACTGAGGCCGCCAGACGAACATGTACAGGCCGGGTTCATCCGGGAGAGCAGGGGCAAGGTTCTCCGTAGCCTGATGGACCTCCCAGGGTGAGGCGAACTCTCGTAGGTCCCGGTCGAGTTGCTGACAACTGTCCGCGTCCAGCATCCGAAGCAGGCCGACCTCGATGGGAAGCGCGGGGCTGTCTTCCTCGCGGTGCCTTTGCACCATACGGGTGAAGGCGTCTCGGCCGGTCGTGCTGGAAACTGACATGCGGATAGACCCCCCGTACCCGGCTCAGCGGCTCTGGCATATCCAGTGTGACAGGGGGGTCTGACAATCCCTCAGGGAACCCCCGAAGACAGAGGCCCCCTCGCGGAAAAACTCCGCGAGGCGGGCCTCTGCACGGCTGGCCTCCGTGGCTGGGGCTCGCTACAGGTGGCAGACGGAGCAACCGGCTTCGTCGTCGTCGGAGTCGAGCGCGTCGGAGAGTACCTCCAGCAGTGGGCGGTTGGGCTTGGTCCGCTTGGCCGCGCGCTCTAGGGCTGCCTCGTGCTTGGCCTCGATCTCCTCCCTGCGCTCTATCAGCTCCGGCAACGACTCGCCCTGTGACCAGGTGTAGTTGCGGCCCTTCATGGCCGTGTGCCGGTAGCGAACCTTCTCCTCGTACTCGACGGCGCGGTCGAAGAGGTCGGGGTGGCGTTCCTTGAGGCCAACCCATTCGTGCTTGCGCTGGAAGAAGCAGAAGTAGCAGCCGGAGCGTGTGCGCCACTCGTAGTAGTCGGGCAGGCCGATGCCAGCCTCGTCGAGGATGCGCATGACGCCGTCCTTGTCGATGCCGTCTTCACGGAAGGGAAAGACGGCATCGATGTTCGGCTTGGTGCTGACGTAGCCGATGCGGTTCTCGTCGGCCCGGATAGCGACGTAGGAGATGACCTTGTCGTCGCCGACCCAGTCTTCCAGGGGCTTGATCTTGAGGTTCTTGGTGCACCAGCGCATCTGCGGACTGGGCAGGGTGCCCTGGTAGACCTCCATCCAGTGGTCGAAGTCCCGGTCGGCGTTGAGCCGCACGATGGACTTGCCGAGGGCGGCCTCCAGGCGGTTGAGGTACTCGTAGGTCTCGGGCAGTTCGGCGCCCGTGTCGCAGAAGAAGTACTCCATCTCCGAGACTCGGTTGCGCATGTAGACGGCGAGCGCCGAGGAGTCCTTTCCGCCGGAGATACCGAGCACGTGCCGGACCTTCTGGGTGTCGGCTCCGTCGGTCATCCGTGTGCCTTCCTTTCACTCGCTGCTGCCGCGGCATCGGTCACACGCTGGGCGAGGGCCGCGAGCAGGATCCGCGCTCCGTCCGGCCCGAGTGCCCTTTCGGCCTGCTTCAGGACGTCGGCGGCGAGGCTGTTGGCCTCACCGCGGGCCTGTTCCGGCACGTAGATCAGGGTGCGTTGCTCCAAGCCGGCGCTGTCTGTCAAGGTCAACAACTGGGCGTCGAGTTTCTCTTCCCGGCCGCGGACCTCGTTCCCGGCGTGGTGCAGGTGTCCGACGCGGTCGAGGGCAGCGGCCATCGACCGGGCCTTTTGCGGGAAGACCTTGGCCTCGTGGTCGTCCCAGTCGCCGAGGGCGGAGTTGGTCAGCCGGACGACGATGGGTTCCAGCCAGTCGTCGTCCTCAAGGTCGTCGCTGAGAACGAAGTCGACGAAGCCGCGCAGTTCCGGGGTCAGCACCGCATCAGCGAAGCCGCGCAGCCGGGCCGCGAGCTGTGCGCGCAGCTTCGGCAGTTCGGCCGGCAGGCGGAACTCCTTGGCGAGAACGCGCACGACCTGGGCGCGCAGTCTGCTGTCGATGGCAACGAGTTCGTCCGCCGCCGCGGTGAGCCGTTCGACGTAGGTGTTCGCCGCTTCCGCGTTGGCGCGCGTGCGGGCCGGGATCTCCGGCAGCCCGAGGGCCTTCGGCAGCGTGTGGAAGATCAAGTCGTCGGGGTCCAGGGACCGGGCGATCGTGGTTCGCATGGTGCGGGCGTCGGCGGAAATGTTCTTGGTGGTGCGGGCGTACTTGTGCAGGTCGGCCACGCGCATGATCAAGGCGCTGGCCACGGAAAGGAGGTCGGGGTTACGCAGGGCCTTGGAGCGCGGTGCCTCTACGCCGAGCGAGACCATCAGCTTCTTGATGATGCTGCCACGCTGGCCGTCTCCCGCCGGCGTGTACTTCGCTGAGAAGCGTCCCGGACCCTTGACGAGGCGCTCAACGACGTCGATGGTCAGCCGGGGAAGGTAGGTGCCTTCCTCGAACAGGGCGACATCGTGGCGACGGATGATCAGGGCCGGGATCAGGAAGACCGGCACCACGCCGGCCTTGAGCCCGAACGGCGGGCTCATAAGGACGCGGATAACCTCTTCCATGCTGACCCGCTCGGTGGCCCCGGTCAGTACCTCGTTGAGGGCGTTCCAGGCCGGCTGGGCGTGCTCGTGGCCCTCGCCAGGCGGGGAGAAACCGTATGGGAGCAGGCTCTCCTGCTGGCTCTCGGCCTGGACCACCCCGTTCTCTCGGTGCAGGCCGAGGTACGCCAGGACACCGTGGTAGATGGCCCGTTCAGCCTTGTACCCGGTGAGGCCGAGGTTCTCCTCGCCTGATGCGGAGAGCATGGCCGTCAGCAGTATGCCGCGAGCCTGAGCGGCCTGGCTGGTCAAGACGTGCCGACCGAGCATCTCGTTGCGGATGTGCGGGGTGCTCGGGTACACCGATGCGCAGGCGAGGGAGACCAAGCCGCTCAGGCTGCGGGCCGTCAAGCCGGAAGCGGCGGGTACTTCGCCCGGGGCGATCCCGGTGTGCCACAGGCTCCAGGACGCGTCAGAGGACGGCGGATAGAAGGCGTCCTGCAGCAGCTCCAGCAGCTCTGCCTCGGCCTGCACCAGCCGCTCCATGACTTCCCGCCGGGCGACGTGGTCGATGTCCTGCTGGACGCTGAGCTCCTTCAGCGCGACGAGGTAGGTGGCCGTGGCCAGCACCACGTCGGGGTCGGGGGTGGTGCCCACGAGTACCGGCAGAGGCGAATGGACGTTGGGCCGGTCTGCATCAGTGCCGAAGTGAAAGACGACGAGGCCGTCGGCAGGCTCCCTCAACTCATCCGGGGCGGCGACGGTCTTGGTCTCCGGGCCGCTGACCGCGGTGTAGAACACGCGCATCATGCCGGTGACCTGGCTGTGGCGGCTGGCCACGAATGCCTGCGGGACGAGACTGCCGAGCCGGTTGATGACCGCAGCGTCATTCAAGTGGCTGATGGTTTCCTTGAGCCGGCCGTCGATGTCGACGTCCGTGCCCTGCCAGACCCGGTATTCCCCGCTGAACTCACGGTGGACCACGAAACCCCGGCGCACGAGATCGGCGAGCCGCTCTTCGAGTGCTGTGAAGGCGTCGGAGTCGGCGACTTCTGTGGGGTCGTGTAGAGCGAAGTGGATCATCGGCGCGGTGGCACTGAGGGCCCCGTCGGAGTCGATCAGATTTAGGACGCCGATGGTCTTCAGTACGTCCTGGTCGGCATCGGGGAGGCCATTGGCGTCCCGGATGCGTGAGTCGACCTCGATCCACTTGCTCGCGTTGGCGGAGGCGAGCAAGGTGGTGCGCCCGGAGTTGAGGAAGTAGTCGTACAGCTGCGGAAGCCGCACCGTGCTGGCGTGCTCCGCCTTCGCGTTGCTGTGCTGGGCCAGCGAGTGGCGGACGGTGTTGGGCTCCCCGCTGTTGAGGAAGCCCGACAGGCTGCGGTCGTGCTGGCCGATCTGGGCGGCAAGGATCGGCGCGGCCAGGGCCGTGATGGGGTGCAGCGGGTAGAGGTCGGCGAAGTGGTCGGGGCCGAGTTCGGCGAGAACGCCGAGACCGTGCTGCGTCCAGATGTCCGCGGATGCCTCGGCGCAGGCGTTGATCAGGGCCTGCCCCGCAGAGTTGACGGCCGAGCGGTCGAGGCGGCGGCGCAGCAGGTGCAGGGAGTCGCCGTGGTGGGGGACGAAGGTGATGTCTTCGAAGCGCCCCTGGATCTTGGCCCATTCGCGGGTCTTGAGTTCGCTGGACCGTGAGGCGTAGTCCATGAACGACAGGTGCTGCAAGGTCATCAGGTAGACGGGCAGCCCGTTGGGGCCGGCCGCCTTCTCGGCGAGTTCCTGCAGCAGGAACAGATCATGCTGGGCGTCGGCGAACTCGTTGTGGCCGGCCAGATGTTCCAGCGTCTTGCCGAACTCGTCGATGACGAGGAGCAGAGGCTGCCGCCCGTCCGCCGTTAGAGCCGTGACGGCGCCGAGAATCTCCTTGGCCCCTGCCCGGTCCGGGTCGGCGCACGCCTCCAGGGCAGCAGTGATGGCCTTCGGGACGCGCTTGCCCCAGCGTCGCGCCGCCGCCGTGTGCAGAGCGCGGGAGAGGGTGGCAACTACGGATTCGCGGCGCGCGGTGGCCACGCCACCGAGGAACCCCTCGGGGGCGATGGCATCGCGGGCTGCGGCAAGGCGCTGAGCGAGGGCGGGGCTGGCCTCTTCGAGGATGCGCTCGGCCTCGCCGCGCCGCTTGGCATCCCGCCCCAGCAGAGCGTCGATGATGTTGGACAGGGTGGACTTGCCGGAGCCGTACGGGCCGGTGAACGACCAGGCTCGGGTACGGCGTTGGTCGGCCAGAGCACTCGCGATGCGTTCCAGGACGTCGACGGCCCGGGCGCCGACGTAGGGGTCGTGCAGCGCGTCCTCGACGTCTCGCTCGAGGTTGGTCGAGCGCATCTGGGAGCCGACGAGTTCGATGCCGGCGGGGAACTGCGGGGCGGAGCTCGTCGGGCTACCCGGGGTCCGCGTGGGGGTTGCGGTGGTCACGCGGTCTCCTCAGCAAAGAGTGTCTCGGTGGTGTCGGCCGTGTCTGTGGCGTCCGTGGCCTTCGTGGCGAGTTCCTTCTGCTCGGCCTCGGCGAGCTTGGGGAACTTGGCGGCCCACTCCTCACGGGTGGGGAAGCCGGGGCGGCGGGTGACGAAGTCGTACTGCTCGTCGAGCACTTCCCAGGCCAGGTCGAAGGGGTCTGCCGTGAAGGCGAGGCTGCGCTGTCCCACGGCCTCGGTCAGGTCGAGCTGCGGGTGGTCCGCGGCGACCTTCTGCAGCGCCATGACGATCTCGTTCTCCCGGACGCGGAAGGCGCGCCCCGGGGAACCCGGCTCGTTGGCGAGGCGGGCCACGGAGATCGAGTTGGCCTGGCGGGAGAACTTGGCGGCGTAGTCGAGGCAGGCATAGGCCAGGACCCGGGCGGGCAGCGAGGTGCGGTGCCCGCTGGTGAACTGCCACTCGGCATTTCCGCGCGTCCCGACAAAGGTGAGCAGGTCAAGGTCACGGAAGGGGCAGGCGAGCAGGTCCTCGTAACTGCCCGGCGAGCCCGCCTTCTCCGGGGCGCTGCGCGCGTACATCTTGGTGAGGCACTCGATGTCCTTGACGATCGACGCCTCCTCCGGACTCTTGTCGTAGGAGAAGTTCACATGACGGGTGACAACCTGCGTCATGTCCGCGACCGTGAACCGGGAGAACGGCGCGAGATGGAAGGCCGTGTACCAGGCCGGCGCCCAGCTCTTGGCCCCGGGACGGGACGAGACCAGCCACCAGTGCAGCAGCCACAGGCTGCCGTTCTCCTCCAGATACGGATCCGCGCCGTCCTCATCGAGGAGCCAGCGGGCCTCCCAGGTGGGATAGGAGAACTTAGCTTGTGTGCCCTTCGTGGGCGAGTGCTCACGGGTGAGCTTGAACGCCCGCGACCAATAGCGCATGGAGTAGACCATGTTCTTGCCCACACCGAACCGCACCGGCGCATCGACCGCGAGGAACGCACCCTGATCGCGTTTGACCTGCATGTACGCCTTGTGCAGCCAGCCGAAGCGGGGCGCGAACGTTTCGTGTCGCGCGAAGGAAAAAAGGGCGGCTTCCCCAAGCCGGCTGTCTGACATCCGGGACCTCTCTGTGTCCAATGCGATTGCTCTAACAAGGTTGGTAAACGGGGTAACGGTCAGCGGGCACCGTCGGCTTCGGCCAGCACGGCCCGAACCTGCGTCACCGCGCGATTGACGGCCTGCGCCGCGTGCTCGATCTCGGCATCCGTGGTGGCGTAACCCAGCGAGAAGCGGATCGTGCTGTCGGCATCCGCCCGGGACAGCCCCATCGCCAGAAGCACGTGGCTCGGCATCGGAGCGCCGGACGCGCACGCGCTGCCCTCCGAGGCAGCGACGTCGGGCATGGCCGCCAGGACCGCGTCCGCAGGCACCCCAGGAAAAGTAATGCTCGTCACACCGGGCAGACGTTGATCGCACCGGCCGTTAATACGACAGTCGGGCAGGTTGCCGACGACCAGGCGTTCGAGGCGGTCACGCAGGGCTGCGACCCGCTCGGCCTCCTCGCCGAGGCCGCGTCCCGCTACCTCGGCCGCTGCTCCCATGCCGATGATCCCTGCCACGTTCAGCGTGCCCGCGCGCCAGCCCCGCTCCTGTCCGCCGCCCACGAGGAGCGGCCGGTGCGGGAGTGGAGAGCCACGCCGCACGTACAGGGCACCGACTCCCTGCGGTCCGCCGAACTTGTGTGCCGACAGCGACAAAAGGTCGACGTCGAGGTCAGCGACGTCCACGGGGAGGCGGCCGATGAGCTGCGTGGCGTCCGTGTGGACGAGTGCACCGGCTTCACGGGCCGCCTTGGCCACGACGCGGAGATCGGTGAGGACACCGGTCTCGTTGTTCGCCGCCATCAGGGAGACCACTCCCCCCCGGCGCACCGCGAAGACCTGATCGAGGGCGTCGAGCTCCACAAGGCCATCGCCACCGACCGGCAGGAGCACAAGATCCTCGGGGCTCCCGACGGTGACCGCGCGGGCTGTCTCCAGCACAGCCGGATGCTCGACAGGGCTTGTGATTAGGGGACTTCCGGCGGTGAACGCGGCCCGCAGGGCCAGATTGTTCGCTTCTGTCGCCCCCGAGGTAAAGATGATCTCGCCGGGCGAGCAGCCGAGGAGGTCGGCTAGCTGCCGGCGTGCGGCGTCGACCCGATGAGCCGCCTGCCGTCCGGGGTGGTGCATGCTTGAGGCGTTGCCGACCGATTGCATGGCCTCGACGACAGCCGCGAGGGCCTCGGGCCGGATCGGAGCGGTGGCATTGTAGTCAAAATAGGACGCATCGGGCCCATTCGGCTCGCTCATCGTCTGCCACCCCACCTCGCTCGTGTCGCACACCAATGTACTGCTGGTGGAAACCTCGTCCCGCATCCGGGGTTCCACCAGTAGCTCGACGTGATCCTAGCCGCGAGCCTAGATCCACTCTTTGAATCACTCGAACGCGTGGTGTCGCAAGCTGCTATCGAATGCATGTTCCATATTGCACGCCTCGCGCGCACGGCGCACGCTGCAAGCTCCGTTTCGGTGGCCGGGAAGTCGGGCAGCTCCGTGGCCAATTGCCGCCCCTGGCTGGGCTTTTAGTCTGATGGTGCTCCTGTTGTCAGTGGTCCCGTTTAGGGTGGTCCGCACGCTGCAACGCCGCAGATCTGCACGTTGAAGCGCTGCTTGGTGTGCGTCGAGCTGGGGGAGGAACTTCACGATGTTGGTCGGTCCTGTGCGAGCGGCTCACGGCTTGCCGTCAGCCGCATCGGTCAGGTGAGGCTGTGACGACGTGGTCGCCGGGAATGTCCTTTGAGGCAGTCCTGGCAAACGCCCCCATGGACTACATCCGCCGGCACCTCGGCAAGGAGCTGTGCGGCCTCCTCAACCTCATTGCAGGAGGCACGGCGGGTGATGAGCGATTGCGGGCCGTCGCTGCGATCGCGATCGACGCCGAGCTCTTGGTCGCGGGCGAGGACGAGCGTGCCGTACTGATTGGCCTCCTTCCCGGGCCCAAGCAGGCGGAACTGGCGCTACGACTCGGATCGCTGGGTGATGGACAACCACTGGAGTACCTGCAGACGCTGAAGTGGACGCCTGACGAGCGCAGGGAGCTTCTGGAATTCTTCGGCTTCACCGTCGAGCGCGCAAAGCCTCAACTGCCGCCCTCCAAGCGGGAGACAGCACCCGACTACGCTCTTTTCCCCCATCAGCTCCGCGCGGCGCGCCGGGTCAAGGAGCTGCTGTACGACGGCCCTCGCAGGGCCGTGCTCCATCTGCCCACGGGCGTGGGGAAGACGCGGACCGGCATGAGCATGATCTGCGACCACCTGCGGCAGCACGGGCCCGCTCTGGTGGTGTGGCTGGCTCACGGGCAGGAACTGCTGGAGCAGGCCGCGACTGAGTTCGAGCGCGCCTGGAACAGGGTCGGCGACCGTCCCCTGCCGGTCCTCCGCGTGTGGGGCAGCGCTTCCCCGGACCTCGCGGACGTGACCGACGGCCTGGTCGTCCTCGGGCTGGAGAAGGCCGTCTCAACCGCCAAATCTGACCCACAGTTCCTGCGTACCCTGGCCGCCCGCAGCACTCTGACCGTGTTCGACGAGGCACATCAGATCATCGCCCCCACGTTTCAGGGAGTAGTGGATGACCTGACGGTACGTCACGACTCCAGTCTGCTTGGCCTCACCGCGACCCCGGGCCGCACGTGGGCGGACATCGCCAAGGACGAAGAACTCGCCGACTTCTTCTCCCGCCAGAAGGTCATGCTGGAAATCAAGGGCTACACGAACCCCGTGACAGCCCTCATCGACCAGGGCTACCTGGCCAAACCGATCATGCGCACGGTAGCCGCGGAAGCCGGCATGCATCTGTCGGCCCGGGACCAACAGAGCCTGGCGCGAGCGTTCGAGATCCCTGACAGCATCATCGCCGAGCTCGCGAAGGACGAGCAGTGGAACCTCAAGGTTGTCCAGACAATCATGGAGCTGCTTGAGAAGCAGCACCGCCGCATCCTCGTATTCGCGGCATCGGTGCAGCACTGCCGACTCATCGCCTCCGTGCTGTCCGCGGCCGGCCTCGACGCGGTATTCGTGACCGGCGAGTCGTCTCCGCGGCACCGAAGCGACGCCATCCGTCGTTTCAAGAGCGCGGCGCGGCGCCCGATGATCCTGTGCAACTTCGGAGTCCTGACCACGGGCTTCGACGCGCCCGCGGCCAGCGCCGCCGTCATCGCCCGGCCGACCAAGTCCCTGGTGCTGTACAGCCAGATGGTTGGCCGGGTCATCCGCGGCCCCAAGGCCGGCGGAACCGAAACCTGCGAGATCGTCACCGTCGTCGACCCGGATCTCCCGGGGTTCGGCGACGTCGCCGAAGCATTCACCAACTGGGAAGACGTATGGGAGACAGCGTGACCGGCGAAGGAAACAACTACCGGATCGTCAGCCCTTCGCTGACCGTCAAGGCCATGCGCGACAGCGGCTACAAGAACACCGCCTACGCGCTCGCCGAGCTGATCGACAACAGTATCGACGCGGAAGCCACGCTAGTGCAGGTCTTCGCCTGCGAGAGCCCCATCGAAGGTGCCGCCCAGACCAGGTATCGGGTGGACAAGATCGCTGTCCTCGACGACGGCAAGGGCATGGACAGCGAACTCCTGCGCCGCGCCCTGAAATACGGAGACGGTCTCGGCGACGACCGCAGCCGAATCGGCCGTTTCGGCATGGGCCTGCCCAACTCCAGCATGTCCCAGTGCACCAAGGTTGAGGTCTGGTCGTGGAAGAACAGCCCTGCGAACGCTCTGTACACCTACCTTGACCTGGACGAGATCACCAACGGGCAGGACGAGGTTCCCAACCCCGTCCCTCGCCGTGTTCCGGAGTACTGGGACGACCTCAGCGAGGTGCCCCTGGGCACCAGCGGCACCCTCGTCGTCTGGACGAACCTGGACCGCGTCAAATGGCACAGCGCCGGCGCCACCCTGCGCAACACCGCCGAGCTGATCGGTCGTGTGTACCGGCACTACCTGAACGACGGGTCCGTGGACATCAAGATGGCTCCCGTTCGCGATGGGAAGGTCATCGAGAAGGTCAACGACGGGGACAACGGCGCGTACTACGCGGAACCCAATGACCCTCTGTACCTCATGGCGAAGACCGGGACGCCCGCGCCGTTCAACAGCACCCCCATGTTCGAGCCCTTCTACATGGGCAACGATGCGGAGCCTGGGATCTACCACTATCCCATCCAGGTCGATGGCGCAGAGCACATCGTAACGGTGCGCGCATCCATCGCCCGGCCTGAAGCCCGCCGTTCCGATGCTTCCGGCCATCCGTGGCCCGACGATGCCAACCCGAACCGGGCCCCGGGTGACCAGAAGTGGGGGAAGCACGCTCGCCGGAATATCGGCGTCTCACTGGTCCGCAAGGGGCGCGAGCTCGACCTCGATACCTCCTGGGCGATCGGTTACGACCCCGTGGAGCGGTGGTGGGGCGTCGAGGTCGACTTCCCGCCCGAGCTCGACGAGGTGTTCGGCGTCACCAACAACAAGCAGACGGCCGTCGTGTTCTCGTCACTCGCCGACTTCGACTGGTCGGACGAACAGGACCCCGACGAGACGCCCAAGCAGTTCAAGGACCGTCTGCAGGAACTCGGCGACCCTCGACTGCCGCTGATCGACCTCGCCCATTATCTCAAGGGCCTACTGGGCAAAATGCGCAAGAAGCTGAGGCAGCAGACGCTGGGAGACCGGAAGGGCAGGAAGCGGTACGACCAGGACGCCACCTCCAAGGCCACGGATGCCGTCAAGCGCCGGCAGGAGGACGGGTACACCGGTACGACCGACCTCCTCGCTGAGGAGGCGACGGAAGCCGACAAGCGCCAGGAGCAGCTGACCGCGCTGACCGAGCGACACCACGTCGATGAGGACACTGCCCAGACCTTGGTCGATGAGGCAATGGAGAACGACTGGCGCGTCCGCTGGATCTCCAGCCCCCAGGACTCATCCGCCTTCTTCAACATCGACCTGCTCGCTGGCATGCTCCAGGTGTCCTTCAACACGGAGCACCCCCTGCACGGCAAGCTCATGGCCGTTCTTGAGGATGTGCCTGAGGACGCCAAAGAGGCAGAGCTCCGCCAGCGGCTCGCCCGTGCGACCGAGACCTTCAAGCTGCTCATCTTCTCCTGGGCGCGGATGGAGGACGAGATCCCCAACAAAAAGGCGCGCCGGGTCATCGCGGATGCCCGAAGCGACTGGGGTCGGTACGCCCGTGACTTCATCGAGGACGGGAGCGAAGAGGAGTGACGCAGCCGGACCATGTCTGGCAGCAGATCGCGGACATGATGGAGGACGCCGCCGAGGAGGTGATCATCATTGCCCCCTTCATCAAGAAGGCGATCTTCGAGGAGACCATCGCCGCGGTGCCCTCCTCCGTCCAGAAGATCACGTGTGTCACGCGCTGGACCCCGGCGGAGGTGGCCGCCGGGGTCTCCGACCCGGAGATCATCGAAGCTGCCCAGAGTGACGAACGTATTTTCATTGCCTTGTGTCCGTCCCTCCACGCCAAGCTCTACCGTGCCGACGGCCGCTGTCTGGTCGGCTCCGCCAACCTGACTGGCAAAGCCACTGGACGCGTACCGAACGCCAACGTGGAACTCTTGTTGGAGGTGCCGATCGACCACTCCGAAGTACAGCGCGTCCTCGGCCAGATCAACGCCCGCTCGACCATAGCCACACCCCACACGGCAGCCCTCGTACGGGAGCAGGCTGAACTCCTGAGAAGCGAGCGCGTCACTCCGCCTTCCGAGGACGAAGCAGCGCCGTACTGGTTCCCGGAGACGAGAAGACCGGAGAACGTCTACGCCCTCTACAGCGGGCGTCAGCGGTTCACCTCGCTGGTCGAGGCGGGCATCGTGCGGGACCTGGCCATGCTCGATGTTCCCGCCGGCCTCTTGGAAAACGCCTTCAACGCTGAGGTCGACGCCCGCCTGCACGCGATCCCGGAACTCGGTCAGCTGACCGCAGAACAGCGTCTCAGCAACATCGAGCTGCAGCGGGCCATCGCCGAGCGGACAGGAGACACAGAAGACCAGGCGCGCAGGACAACCGAAACGCTCGCGGCCTGGCTCCAGCACTTCGGCCAGTACTACACCGAAGTGGGCTCGTGGGAGCTGCGACCGGGGATAGAACACGCCTAAGATCACAGCCACGGCGTGGCCTGCCAGCACACTGCCGACGAACACGAGCACAGGGTGATGGGGAAGGCCGTCTCATGGCAGAGGTACGTGTCCCGTTCCTCCTCGGGCACACCGAGATTGCCTTCCTCTTCCACGTGAAGCCGCAGACATCCCAAAGATGGCGGACAGCGGGCACGCTCCACGAGCCCGATCTGATCGCGTCGGGCAATCCGTACTGGCTGCTGAGCACGGTGATGCGACTCGACGGCGAAGGCGACCGCAAAGCCGACCGAGAACGGCTAGCGACGTACAAGGCTGGTACCCCGCTGGGCTACGACCCAGAGGACAAGGAGCACCTCCCGCTCGTGGTCGGTATCCAGGAGGCAGCGCGCGTGCTCGGCCAGGACGCGCAGGCCATCTCACGGTGGCGGAACCGGCAGCGGATCGCCGAGGCCGACCTGTTCGTCTCCGGTTCTCCGCTCTGGCTCCTTGAGACGATCCTGGACGACGCGCGACAGCGGCAGCGAACCATCGTGAACTCCGAAGTCGCCGCGCTCCGTGCAGGACAGCGCCCTCCCCAGAAGCCCCGCGGCCGAAGGCCGAGCGCCCCCCAGGCAAGCCCGCCTCGCCAGCCACCGCCTGCCGCACAGACGTTCACCAGCGCTGACCACGGCGCCGCAGCGGAGTTTCTGGCGTCCGTTCTGGCCCAGGGATATTCCGTCACCATCAAGCCCCGGCCGTAGCTCCTCACCACGTCCGGCCCGTGCCGGCCCACGCCCCCGTAGACCTCTATGTTCGCCAACAGCAGTGAGAGAAACACTTGCTTCGGTCGGGTCACGTGCATACTGTCTCTCATATGTCGATCTTGCAGCACACCCTCGGAGACCATCACGTCGATCCCACAGACCCCCTCCCCAAAGCCGCATGCAGCGAGCCCAACCGCCGCCCCATGAAAGTCATTTCCTACGGAGGCGGAGTTCAGAGCACGGCCCTGCTCGTGCTGGCCGCTCGCGGAGAGATCGACTTCCACACCTTCCTGTTCGCCAACGTCGGGGACGATAGCGAGCATCCAGCAACCCTCGCGTACGTCCGTGAGATCGCCATCCCGTACGCCATGGGTGTGGGACTGGATGTCCGCGAGCTCAAGCGGCGCCGACGCAACGGGACCACGGAAACGCTCATGCAGCGGCTGAACCGGCCGGACACCCGGTCGATCCCCATTCCGGTCCGCATGGCCAACGGCGCTCCTGGCCGCCGCAACTGCACTGCCGACTTCAAGATCAAGGTGGTCGGGCGGTGGCTTCGGGAGCATGGCGCCACCGCGGAGGAGCCGGCGGCGGTCGGCATCGGCATTTCGGTCGACGAAATCCATCGCGCCAACCGCCGGCGGCGGGAAGCCCACGAGGTCATCGAATACCCTCTCCTCGATCTCGGGCTGCGCCGGGACGACTGCGAGCGCATCATCGCCGAGGCCGGCCTGCCGGTACCGCCCAAGAGCTCCTGCTTCTTCTGCCCCTTCCGCACCGTCGGCGCCTGGCGCCACCAGCGTCGGCACGAGCCGGAGTTGTTCGCTCAGTCGGTCCGGCTGGAGGAGACCATCAACCGACGGCGGGCCGCACTCGGGCGGGATGCCGTGTATCTCACGAGGTACGGGGTTCCGCTCACACAAGCCATCCCCGACGAGAGCCCGGGGGAAGGCGACGCCGATGAGGATGAAGGTGCATGCGACTCCGGCTGGTGCATGACCTGATACGTGTCGAGCAGGCCACGACGGGTGTGCCCCGAGCCCAGTCACCCGGGCGGTCAGAGATAAAAAAAAACCAAC
>NZ_JBHXNW010000010.1:36459-41811 GCF_042717365.1 Streptomyces sp. NPDC058534 | reverse complement strand
CTCGCGCGCGCGGGTGTGCGCGCGGGCCCCGCCCCCGGCCCCCCCCACCCCACCCGTCGTTTGCCCCCGGGCTGCCGACGTGATCGGCGCGGGGCACTGCACGTGACCGGAATCAGAGCTCGGGCGGCTCGCCGGGCTGAAGGTGGAGAACGGCGAGGTACTCGCCGTAGGGCATCTCTTCATCCACCCAGCGGCTGCCGCCCGAGGCGTCGGGAATCCACATGCCGTCGAGAAGGTACTTGTCGTCGAAGACGGCGACGCGGTCCTCATGCACCGCCGCCGCCATAAGGAGCTGGATTCCCAGCAGTAGCGCCGTGGAGGCTTCCTTGACCCCGCAGACCTCGCCGTGCCCGGTGGGAAAGACCATGCCGTCCGCGTCGCTGTCCGGTTCGGGGATGGCGGCACGGCCCCGGACGGCCATCTCGTGCAGGGCAATCGCCTGGGTTACCGCAGCCGCCACCGGTGTGCCGGCACCCGGCACTCCGCCCGGGGCATGTGTCCGCAGATGGTCGGCGACCGCGCGTGCGTGCACGAGCCATGCGTCGCCGTGGTGGTGCAGCCGCTGTTCTGCTGCCTCGACGGCAAGTCCAGACTCCGTGGTGCCCGGGTGCAGCAGCCGGGTGAATCCTTCAAGTGCTGCGCGCAGGTAGCCGAGACGTATTTGGTGCTGCTGCCACTCCTCCATCATCTCGGTCCAGACGGCGTCGAAGTCTAGGCCGGCCGAGCACATGCCGCCGTCGTCGTACGACATGTCGAACGTCACGGTGCGCAGGCCCTGCGCGAGGCGCAGCCACTTGTAGGCCGCGTCCCAGCTGTTCTGCGCCCCGGGAACACTGGAGACGGCGGAGGCATGCTCAACCCAGTCGGTGAGTTCGCGGACGTGCTCCTCGGGCTCGGACAGCGCGAGGGTTGACAGCGTGCGGTACGAGGGCAGGCAGGGGCCCTCCATCCGGGTAGTGGTCATGGGTGGAGCGTGACACACGGCACTGACAATCGCTCCGGCGCCGAAAGTCGGCGCGACTCTCAGGTGCTTGTGGTGCGCCGTACAAGCCGATGACCACGCAACGCCCGCCCACAGCGTACGAGTTCGCGTTCCCAGCCCTCTTCCGTGCCGATCAGGTGCGGGCTCTCGTAGAGGCCGGCGCGTACCTCGGCGTCCGTGAGCCGCCGGTATTTGGGTGCGTCGGGATCATCCTCGGCGAGGAACTCGTGTTTCCGGTGAAGCAGAGGACGGTTGGTGGAGTCCGCGTAGGAGGTGAAGGAGGACTTGAGGGTCTTCAGGTCGACGGCGTACGACGCTGCGATGCGCGGGTGAGGGTCCGTGTCGAACTCGGGGTAGTCCAACCAGCTGACACCGCGGCCCTGGTGGCGGAGCTTGACCACGGACCATTCGCCAGGGCGGCCAGCAGCGATGCTCGCGCACTGCTCGTACAGGCGCAGCACGGCTGGGATCCGGTGGAGTGCCCGGCGGTGCACGTACAGGGCGGTCGCGGTGAATTTGCCGGCGATTGATCCGTTCATAGCACGACGGACGTAGGCGTCGTCGCGCAGCTTGAACAGCAGCCGATCCGCTCGCTGGCACGCCTCGGCGTACGAAAGGAAGTAGGCACGGATGTCCAACTGAACTGGCACTGGCAGACTGCTGACCGGGCCTCGGCCGTGAAACAGTTCCAGCGCGAGGAACAGCAGAGTGTCGAGGGCCCCACGCTCGGCGCTCCGTTCGACCTTCACGGGGTCGGCTTCCTGCTCGGCAAGGCGCTTGAGTTCAGCGGGACGCAGGTGGCCGAGGAGGCTGATGATGGGCTCCGGCATTTCCTCAAGCTGAGGCATCCGGCCGCGCTGTTCGAGATGATCGACGACCGAGGTGATCGCCGAGGCGGTGTCCTCGGACGCCAGCCATCCCCCGTCGGGGGCGACCTGGCGGGCCAGGTAGCTCAGGCGAGCCGCGTCGTCTTTAAAGGCATAGACGATGCCGGGCGCCGCCGACACGCAGCGGACGCCGGTGGCTTCCTCAACGTAGTCGCGAAGCTCGCCGGCGGCGTAGAGGTGCTGAAAGGTGCGGCGCTGGGTGAGGATGCCGTCGCCATACTCCGTGCCTTTGATCTGGTTGCGTTCCCACCTCAAACGCGCGGACACAACGAGCGCCGATTTGGCGAGGTTCCAGGCCCGTTGTAGTGTCTCGCGTCGTTCGTCGGGATCCTCAATGACGTTCAGGACATAGGTGAGAAGGACCACCTCGGCCGGCTCGCGCCGCCCGTCCGGAACGTGTACTGGGTCCCACCCTGCGACATCAAGACCGAGGTGCCGCAGTGCCCGTACATCGCCGCCTCGCCCGCACCCGTAGTCCAGTATTCCTGTGCCAGGTGCCAGCTGGAGGTCGCCGACGGCGCGGCGAGCCGGCTGCGAGAGACGGACTCGGCCGATCGCCGTCTGATGCCTCTGGCTGCTCCACAGTTGCTGTGTCATCGGCGTCCCCTGGTTCCACGGACAGGCCAGCGTGCGACAGCACCGAACCCTAGCCGACATCAGATTCGGCTTACGCGGAGTCGCACCTCCATTTGGCCCTGGGTATCACTGCTCTCCGTTACAGCTGCGGGCGTGGAGCGTCGTCCGGGTGACGACGTTGCGGATGCCGATCCAGGCCACGCCTGGAGCTAGGCACGACGGTCGGGCAGGAAGCCTGGGGCTCCAAGGAGGCGCCTGCCGGGGGCAGCCGGCCGGCAGCCGTCTTACTAGAGGCGGGGCGAGTCAGCGGTTGCCCATCCAGACGATCCGGTCGGCGAAGCCACCGCGCTCGGCCTGCTTGGCGGCGCGGATCTCCTCCAGCTGCTCCGCGCTGACGCCGAGGAGGGTGGCGTACGCGAGCGCGGCCTCCACTAGGTCGGCAAGTTCGCCAGGCGCGGCCTCGTCATCGGCTTCCAGCACCTCCCTGTACTCCTCGCCCAGCTTCTCCAGCAGTCGTTCCCTGTACTCCTCCGGCCCCGCAATGTAGATGACCGGCTCGGCCCCGTCCCTACGGATGATCTCCGGGATCTTGTCCCGTACTAGCTTGCCGACCCGCCGGGTCGGCTCGACGTCCTGCATCGGCTCTTCCTCTGCTCGGGGGTTTTCCGCTCGGCCGAGGTGAGGTGGAGCACCGCGGCCGGCGCGGTACTGCACCTCGCCGTCCGAAGTGTCGGCAGGGGCTGACGGCATACCGCATCGTCCCAGAGCAGCCCCCTCGCCCGGCTGATACTTTCCCAGGCCATGGCCAACAGCGTGTACGTGGGCAACGCGGGATGGGGTGCGGCCCTTGACCGAAGGTGGCTGCTGGGCCACTTCAAGGACTCCTCCGACCCCCGGCACAGCGAGGCCGCGGAGATCAAGTGGGGCGTCCACCCCGCGAGGGACGAGCGGACGGAGTGGGTGCGGGGTGAAGACCGTACGGCCCTGCTGGTCCTCATCAGCGGGTGCTTCCTGGTGGAACTGCCCGGACGCACCGTCCGCCTGGAACGCCAGGGCGACTACGTGGCTTGGGGGAAGGACGTCGACCACTCCTGGTTCGCGGAGAAGGAGTCCGTGGTCCTGACGGCCCGCTGGCCGTCCGTCCCGGCTACGCCGTGGCCGAGGACAGCCCGGAAGCGGCCGGGGCGGAGACATAGGCCGGGACGACTCTTTCTGCCCCAGGTGCAGGACGCAAGAGCCCCGACGCAATCGGACAGGACATGGAAGGACCGAGTGTGGCCAAGAGACGCACCTTTCTCCCGAACCCGAGGCGCCGCCGCAGCCTCATGGTCTGGGAGCGAATGGCCGTGCTCACTGCCAACGGCGGTAAGTGCGCGTATTGCGACCGCCGTGACGGGACAACTGTGGATCACCTCATACCGTTCGCCGACGGGGGCTCGGATGATCTCGATAACTTCGTGCCGGCCTGCTCCCCGTGCAACAACAAGAAACGCAAGCGCGACCCCGTGGTGTGGTACCTCGCGACAACGATGGCCGGGGAGTGGCGCGGGAAGGGCACTATCCATGGCGGAGCCGGGTACAGCGACCTCAGCCTTCGGGACCTGTACCTCGAACGCCACGAGGAAGCGCTCGGATGGCTGGAGCACCTGGAAGAGATCACCGCAGAAGTCAGCAACCACAACAGGCAGATGTGGTTCTTGAAACGCTTCTTCCACCTGGGATACCCCCAGGGCGGCATCGGAGTGGACTTCTGGCTGGCCTGGTCAAAGGACAACATCGCCGAGGCGCATAAGAACCACTTCCCCCCAACACCTGGCTAGGTACGCAGCCTTCCAGTAGTTGACAATCTACCTGCGGGGCGGAACATAGCGGAGAATCCCCGGTTAGCCTAACCGGATATTCTCCGCATGATAGGTATTCCACTGCCACGTCCTGCCCGCCATCGAAAGGCAGTCTCACGACGAAGAATCCAAATCAAGCACACACGGCGCCAAGGCCGTTGCATGTCCGTACGACCGTTGGCTTTCAGGCCCCCGCATAGCTGGCGCGGAACAGATGCTGGGCACGCTCCAGGTCCCGCTCGGTCTGCAGCCGCACCTCCAGGTCGCCTGTTTCGTGCTGGCCCAGGCCCCGCACATTCCTGGTGAAATCAGGGCCGAGATCGACCTCGGCCGGGTCGAGCGAAAGGTACACATGGACCTTGGTCCGCTGCGGCGGGCGAATGCTCGCGAAGTTCTGCAGCCCCGATAGGCGCTGTAGTGCTTGCGCTGCACCTTGGTGATCCCGACCGAGGCCAAGGAGGATTTCGTCCGCGGCTGCCGCCAGCTCCGCGATCCGCTCGCACCCTGAGGCCCGCTCCAGAGCACATGGGCCGCGTCAGTCACCCCGAGCCGGTCACGGACCAGGTGCTCAAACTCGGCCCGATGGTCGACGAGCCGGCTCAGGTAGAACAGCCCCTAGTTGATCACTCCCGAATCCGTGCCGCGCTGGTACTCGACCACGACGGGAGCTCCGTTCACATCGAGCCCCAGCGAGTCGATTCGGCCGGCATGGACCGGCCCCGTGCCGTGTACTCGCACGCCAGGGACCGGCCCCCCAGCAGCGCCTCTATGTTCGCGCCTCGACAAGGCGCTGCACGTCCGCTTCGGGCTCAGCGAGCCGGGGCGCGAACTCGTTCACGTCCCCGTATGCCGTCTGGAACAACCGCAGTTTCGACAACCCCTCTTCGTGGGCGCATCCAACGTACAGCGCCGCAGAGGTTTCCTGACCGGGCGGCAAATACGGAGCGTGTCAATCGCCAATGGCGGTGGACACAGGGCGAGAGGCGGCGCTACATGTGCACCGGCAGCAGAAAGCCGCCCCGCCCAAACCCGCGCCAAAGCGCGTGGGGAGGGGGGGGGGTTGGAA
>NZ_JBHXNW010000010.1:6680-36449 GCF_042717365.1 Streptomyces sp. NPDC058534 | reverse complement strand
TTTTATCTATCTCTGGGGGGCGCGGCGGGCGTTACAGGGCGCCGCGCGCACATCCCCCGACCCAACCCCCGCTCCACCCGCGGGGGGTTGGAAGGGCGGCTTTCTGCTACTGACAACACGTCAGCTCATGCGTCAGGCGTGCGTCAAACGTGCGTCACGTGCGTCAGATATGCGTCAAGATATCGCACGTAACGCACGTAACGCACATAATGCACACTCGGCAAGGCCGCAGGTCAGCGGCCCTTTTCGGCAGGCTCAAGGATCGCGACGCACTCGACATGATGGGTCATCGGAAAGATGTCAGTTTGAGCGAGTCGCGGAAAAGCCCAGGTAGGAGCCGGTTTCTCGGCTCAACGCCCGGCAGTGCGGGAGCCCGGAGCGTCAAACGAGCGTCACGGCCGAGAGTCCGTCGTGCTCAGGGCGAAACAGACTGCGGCAACCAGATCACCCCGACGGCCATCGACTTGACGTGATCTCCTCGTGCATGCCGGACAGGTAGATACGAAGCACTGCCCGGCGTGGTGTACGTCAGAGCAATGACCGCTGCCGCAAACGGTGACCGGTCACATAGCGCGGAAAGGCGAAGCACAAGGCGGTGACGACATCGCTCTCGTCCTAGGTCGGGCCCGTACGCCGTACAGCGACTACCGCGCTAAGATCATCAGCCAGCGGTAGCTCCACAGTCCGCAGGGCAGGATGACCCAGCCAGTGCAGCCGGGCAGTATCGGGACGACCAGCGTAAGAGGGCGGCCAGGTCTGGGAAGGCGTGAAGTCGTCGACGACGAGCACTCCACCCGGAACGAGTAGGCGCTCGGGATCCGCAGCACTGCCCCCCTTGGCCTGGCCACCGCCGTCAAGCACAAGCAAGTCGTACGGCCCATGTGCGTATATATGAGTCCAGTCGGCGCACAACACACGCACCTGCGGCACATGGGAGAAGGCGTCGGCAGCAACCTTTGCCCGCGCCGGATCTCGCTCCACACTGAGCAGTTCAACGTTCGGGGCCGCTCCGCTGGCCAGCCAGGCAAGACCCACCCCACATCCGGTGCCCGTCTCGGCGATGCGCTGCCGGGCGCCGCCTGCCAGCACTTGCAGCAGTCGGCCTTGCTCGGGGCGGCAGGAGTAGCCGAAGCCATAGCGTTGAGCAGCGTCGAGGGCGCGCTCGACAAGCGGGGGCAGCGGCCCGCTGTGCATGCGGTAGGCAGCAGTGCCGTTCATCGACATGACGGCAAGTATGGCTTCTACGGTAGGCCCGGTCACATCAAGCACTCTCCGATGAACGCGAGTTGGTGCCCCGCTATGCTGGGGCGGCACCACCTGGTCCGGCATCGTCTTTAGTCCGACGGGAGTGATCGGCGTGCTTGTCGACGCAATCGGATGCCCCTACCGAACAACAAACACGGCTGTTCGCCCTGATCCGTGCGCCGACTACCTCTCCTTCAAAGGCGGCGACCCGGTTGAGTGGGACGAGTTCCTCGGTGTATGGGTGGTGACCGGATACACGGCGGTGGCGCAATTGCTACGGCATCCGGCTCTGTCTTCCGCCTGGCCGACGCAGGGTGGCACAGCGCTGCACGAGGACGCCCCGGACCGTGGCAACGGCTCGCGGACCAACTCCGTTGTACGTCGCTGGTTCATGTTCAATGACGATCCGCGCCATGCCAGGTTGCGGAAAGTCGTGGCGCCACTCTTCACGGCGGAGCGCGTCGACGGCACTCGTTCTTTTGTCGAATCGACGGTGACAGATCTGCTCGCCGGGGTCGGAAACAGCCTCGATGTGATGTCCGATCTGGCGATTCCGCTCTCCAGCCGCGTGATCTGTCACGTACTCGGCCTGCCCCCTGACGTCGCGCCACGACTGCGGTCATGGACCCAGGACATCGACGCCCTGTTGAGAGCCGACTATCTCCCTCAGGCGCGGGAACAAGGGGACCGTGCCGTGCGCGAGATATCCGACGCGGTCGAATCCGTCCTGCGCGCCGGTAGTGCCGACGACGGCACCGGGATCAGTCTGCTGCACCGAGCCTTTCGCGCGGGAGAGATCGAGCGGGAAGACGTACTGGCCACTGCGAGCCTCCTCGTCCATGCTGGATTTGAGACCACCTCCACCTTCATCGGCAAGGCGGTCCGAGCCGCGATCCATACCGGCACCTGGCAGCAACTGACCGTTCCCGAGGCCGGAATGGCGTTGGAGGAACTACTCAGATTCGACACCTCGGTACAGCAGGTCGCCCGGGTGGCACGAGAGCCGGTGAGCATAGCCGGCCGACGTATCGAGGCGGGTGATCTGGTCCTGCTCATGCTGGGGGTCGCCAACCGAGACCCGGCGGTGTTCTCCGCGCCCGACCGCCTGGAACCCGGGCGGGAAATCAAACGGCTCCTGACCTTCGGTCTCGGCGCCCACTACTGCCTCGGGGCCCGACTGGCCAGGCTCGAAGCCGAGGTGGCACTTCAAGCTCTGGCCTCGAGATCGAGCACTCTGTCTTTTGTCGCGCCTCCCGTCAGTCGATCACACAACGGGGTGACGGTGCTCGAGCGGCTCGACATAGCATTCGCGTAGGTACTGAGGAGGGGGTTACCGGAATGCGGACCATATGGGATGTCGTCACGGAACAGTGCGAACGCACGCCGACGGCGGTCGCGGCTGTCGGCACACGCCGGTACACGTACGAGGACTTCACCGAACGAGCACTGACGCTTTCCAAGACCGCCTTGGACGGGGTGCCGCGCGGTTCCCTGATCGCTCTCGACACCAGCAATCCGGTGAGCGCCTCGATCGCGATGCTGGCCGCGGCCCGATGCGGCTGTGCCGCGCTTCCGCTGAACAGTGAGAGCCCGTCGGCGCACCGGGAAAAGGTGTTCTCCGACGCCCGCCCGGCGCTGGTTCTGAAGTCCGTCGAAGAAGGGCTCTTCACTGCCGAGGCCACCGCTCACGGGCAGGACGGGGAAGCGGCCCCTGGACCCTTCTCGGAAATCGCCTATGTGATGTACACATCCGGTTCCACCGGGCAACCCAAGGGCGTCATGGTGCCGCACAAGGCCCTCCTCGCCCGACTGTCGGGGCTGGCCGAGGTGCCCGGATTCGCCCCCGGCGAATCCATCGTCGCCATGACCGCTCTGTCGTTCGACATTTCCATGGCAGAGCTGCTGCTGCCACTTTCGGTCGGGGGCACATTCATCGCTGCTCCCACGGATGCCCGGACGGATCCCGACACCTTCGCTGAATTCGTCGGACTGCATACCCCCGACATCATCCAGGCGACTCCGAGTTTCTGGCGCCTTGCTTCGGCGGGCGGCTGGGAAGGTGCGGCCGACAGCCGAATCTGGTGTGGAGGTGAACCTCTGACTCAGAGCCTGGCAGCGCAACTGCTTGGCTGTGCGCAGGAACTGTGGAATCTGTACGGCCCCACCGAGGCGACCATCTTCGCGACGGCAGCACGGATCGAATCGGCCGACTCGATCCCCTTGGGATCCCCGCTGCCCGGCTCGGGGGTCGCGCTGGACGGGCCGACGACGGACGGAGGCGAACCAGAGGAGGGAGAGATCCTGCTCTTCGGTGAGGGTCTGGCTGCGGGGTACCTCGGCCAAGAGGAGCTGACCCGCCGACGCTTTCACCTCCATGACACCCCGCAGGGGCGACAGATGGTCTACCGGACAGGCGACCGCGGGCGTCGGCTGCCTGACGGCCGCCTGTTCTTCCTCGGACGCGACGACGATCAGGTCAAGCTGCGCGGTCACCGTATCGAGCTCGGCGAGGTCGAGGCGACACTGGAGGAACACCCGGCGGTCACGGAGACCGTAGTGGTACTGCGGGACCGCGACCGGCCGGAGCGCGCCTACCTGGAGGCGCTGATCGTAACTGGCGTGGAGGTCACGCCGGCCGACCTCAGGCAGTGGATCCGTGACCGTCTGCCAGCGAGTCACTGCCCGGCGAAGTTCACCGTCCTGGACTCCCTGCCCCGTACGACTGCCGGCAAAGTGGACCGCGCCCGGCTGTCCTCCTGACCCACTGACCAGTGGATCAGGCCAG
Organism: Streptomyces sp. NPDC058534; assembly: GCF_042717365.1. Lineage (NCBI taxonomy): Bacteria > Bacillati > Actinomycetota > Actinomycetes > Kitasatosporales > Streptomycetaceae > Streptomyces > Streptomyces sp. NPDC058534. The sequence continues at coordinate 32,419 of NZ_JBHXNW010000010.1, read as the reverse complement.
GGCGGCCATGTCGGTGAATGCCGTGCGAAGCCCCTTCAACAGCGTCATCCCGGTCACCTCATCGATACAGTCCGCGCGCCAGGCGAGGTACACTCGCCAGCCCCCGTCCGGCCGCGGGATGGCTTCGACGAGGAGGTCGAGGCTGCTGCGGGGCTGCGGAACACGGACGGCCTCGAGCACGACCGTGTCGTCGAGCACGGCTCGAGGTGGGTCGTTCTGCAGCACGACCCATGCCTGGAACCACGGGTGGCGGCTGCGGTCCGGGCCCAGCAGCCGGACGACTTCGTTGAACGGCGTGCGCCCGTGCTCCATGGCCGAGGTGAGCACCTCGGCCGAGCTGCTCAGCAGTTCTCCTGCAGTCTGCTCGGACACTCCCTGGAGCACCAGCGCCAGGGGGTTGATGAAGCACCCGATGACCGGTTCGAGCGCGGTCGCCACCCGGCCGGCCGTCACGGTGCCGAGGCACAGGTCCGGCACGCCGAAGACTCCCGACATCGCTCGGCCCGCGGCGGCCAGCAGGGCGGCGCCGGGGGGACCGCTGTGCCGGGCGGCGGCCCCGATCAGCCGACCCACGCTCTCCCGATCGAGGTCGAACGACTCTTCCCTCCGCGCTGCTTGTGCGCTGTCGGGCGGGGCGGGCAGGAACGGCGGGGGTGCTTGACTCAAGTGCTCCCGCCAGAACGGGATGTCGTTCTCCCGCCAACGTTCGGTCTCCGCCCGCTCCCACCGGCTGTACGACTCATAACTGACAGGCGGTGCCTGCAAGTCTCCGCCTGCATAGGCCGTGGCGAGGTCCTCTATAAGCAGCTTCTCCGACCAGCCGTCGAACGCCAGATGGTGCATCTGAAGGCAGAGCATGTGGCGGCCTTCGTCCAGCGCGCAGAGCCGTGCGCGCACAGGAGGATCTGCCTCGAGGTCGAACGGCGTCTCCCACCAGTCCGAAATGAGCCTGGCGGCCAGTGTCTCCAGGTCTTCAGCGCCGGAGACGTTCGCTGCCGGCCGCTGTTCGAGGGTGAGTGCAGCGGTCGGCCGAGTCACCTGGGTGGGCTCGAGACTCACCTCGTCGATCGGGTAGACCGTGCGCAGCACCGCATGGTGCTCGATCACTCGAAGAAGCGCCGACTCCAGCCGCGTCGGATCGAGGTCACCGGAGAGAAGATAGGTGTGCTCGATCGTGCCGTCGGCATGCCCGGGGTTGAACTGCTCGGCCAGCCACAGTCTTTCCTGGGAATGGGCCAGCGGGGCGGGCTCGTCCTGGGGGGGCGGAAACGGCGTGGCCGTCTCACTGTTCCCGCCCGTGGCGCCCTCCAGACCCATGAGACCGGACACGGTCGGAGCTCCACTGATCATGCGCAGGGGAACCCTGAACCCGAGCCGCTTGGACAACTCGCGCTGAAGTACGACGAGCAGGATGGAGTTTCCGCCCGCATCGAAGAAATTCTCGTCATCGGAGGCGGGATCGGATTCCAGTACGGTCCGCCACGCCTGCACGATCGCGTCCCGTCGTGCACTGACATTACTCACCCAGATCGCCTCTCTGCCGGGCGCGCCGGCGCACCCTGAATCCATACCAGTCGTTCATCCTGCCGCCGTCCCGGTCAGCAGACCACGTGCCAGACCGCCTGCCCTGACTCCCTGCTGTCCCGAGATCGCCGCAAGCGCCGCTTCCGCTTCGGCAGTCACTCCGGGCCGTGATTCGAGCAACTGGGCAAGCCCCCGCGCACTGGGGGCGGCGACGAACTCCGACATCTCCAAGGGAGCGTTGAGAGCCTTGCGCAGGACCGCGAGCACCCGGGCAGCACCGAGGGAGTCACCACCCTGGTCGAAGAACGACGTCTGCCGGGCCACCGATTTTCGCAGTACGGCCTGCATGGCCAGCACGACGACCTCGGTGACCGGGGAGGCATCCTGCTGCCCGGCCACCGGCTCGTCCGGGTCCGGCAGGCCGACCAGATACTCCTCGACCATGGCCGACAGCGCCCGGGTATCCGCCTTGCCGCTGGAAAGCAGGGGGAGTTCGGGCACGCGAAGGACGACGGTCGGCACCATGTACCCCGGCAACACGGCCGACAGGTGCCTGCGTAACGCCTGCGGATCAGGCCCGGCGTCCGGTTGCCCGACCAGGAAGGCTGCCAGGCCGCTCTGTCTGTGGTGGTCGAACGGCACCACCGCGCACTGCGCGACTCCCGTGCACTCCCGGGCCCGGGTCTCGATCTCCTCGGGTTCGATGCGGTGACCGCGAAGCTTGAACTGGGAGTCGCGGCGTCCGTGGATGCGCAGGAGGCCGTCATGGCCCCAGGAGGCGATGTCGCCCGTGCGGTAGAGCCTCCTGGTGCCTTGACCGAGGTCGTGCTCTATGAATTGACGGGCGGTGAGGGATTCCGCACCGAGATAGCCGCGGGCCAGCCCCGCCCCGCCGATGAACAACTCGCCACGGCAGCCCGGCGGCATGCGGCGCAAGTGCCTGTCAAGCACGTGGAGTTCGGTGTGCGCGATCGGTGTGCCGACGGTGACCGGGCCGGGCGTACAGCGCCAGATCGCCGACCAGACGGCTGTCTCGGTCGGTCCGTAGAGGTTGTACACCTCGTCGGCCGCGGTCAGTAGTCGATCCTTCAACTCCCGTGGCAGCGCCTCTCCCGTGCAGAGCGCGACCCTGGGCCTAACGGTGAGGTGGTCCAGCAACAGCCTCCACACACTCGGAGTCGCCTGGAGGACGGTCACCTGTGCGACAGCGGCCAGTTCGGCGAGCAGCGTCGGGTCGGCGGCGGTGCGGTCGTCGGCTACCTCGACCGTGCCGCCGGCCACCAGTGGGACGAGGAGTTCCGGCAGGGAGATGTCGAAGGTGGTGGCCGTCGAAGCGGCCACCACATCGCCGGGGCCCAGACCGGTCAGCCGGACAGCCTCGCGTACGACGTTGGTGAGTGCCTTGCGCCCGACCAGCACACCCTTGGGCACACCGCTGGATCCGGAGGTGAAGAACACATAGGCGTCGGCGTCGCCCCGCACCGTGACGGACTGCGGCGGTGTCTGGTCGGCGTCGGTCGCTATGGGCTCCACTCCTGCGGCGGTCAGGACAACGCTCAACTGCGCCAATTGCTCGATCAGCCGCAACCTCTCGGCGGGCAGCCGCTGGTCAAGCGGCACATAGACGGCGTCCAGCTCAAGCACGGCCAGCAGCGCGGCCACTGTGTCCGTTCCACGCGGAAGCCGCACTCCGACCCGCCGGCCGGGTCGCACGCCGACGGCGGTCAGCGCGGTCTTGAACTCGGTGATCCGTTCCCGCAGCCGCCGCCCGGTCAGCGCACGGCCCCCTGACCGCACCATAACCCTATCCGGGTCGGTATGAAGGCGCGCCGTGATGTCATCGACGATGTCGCCCTGAATCTCCTCCCCGCCCAGAGCCGACCGGCTTTGGAGCTGGTCCTCCCCGGGTAGCAGCAGCGGAACTTCACCCAGTCGGAGCTTGGGATCCGCCGCCCACGCGGCGACGAAGGCGGACAACCGCTCGGCGATACGGCGTCCGTGATCCGGGGTGAAGAGCTCGGTGCTGAACTCGACCATTGCGGCGAGCCGGCCGTCGGCCTCCTGCCAAAACTCGACGGTGAGATCGAACGCGGCCGTGGCCGGGTCCACCCTGTGCTCCTCGGCCGTCACCCCGGCAAGGTCCAGTTCGGCTCCCAGAGTGTTCTGCAGCACGCACATGACCTGGAAGAGCGGCGTACGGCCCGGCACCCGCGCTGGTGCGACCGCGCGCACGATGCGGTCGAACGGCAGCCGGCGGTATACACACCCTTCGAAGAAGGAGTCCGATGCCCGAGCGACGAGGTCGCGGAGCGTCAGGTCCGTCGTCAACGCGACGCGGACGGGCAGGGTGTTGACGAAGAAGCCCACTAACGGCTCGAACCTCTGGCCGGGCCGGTCGGCCACCGGTACACCGGTCACCACGTCGTCCTGGTCAGCGATGCGGGCCAGATATCCGGCCAGTACGGAGTACAGAGCCACGAAGAACGTCGTGCCCTCCGCCGCTGAGACCTCTTTGAGGTTCTCGGCCGTGCCCTCAGGCAGCAGCAACCGGGTCCGGTCGCCCGACCGGAGGGGTTTCGCAGGGCGCGGGTGGTCGTACGGCAGGTCCAGTGCCTCCGGCGCGCCACGGAGGGCCTCGCGCCAGTAGGCGGAAGCCTCTTCCTCGCTCCCGCCGTACGCCTCGACCTCGCTCTCCAATGCCGAGGCCACCTCTGCGGCGGACAGCGGCAACGGATCGAGCACGGTGAGATCGGCGGCAGCGCCCGGAGTGTAGAGCGCGCTGAGCTCCTGAGTCAGCACGTCCAGCGACCAGCCGTCGGCGACAAGGTGGTGCAGGCGCATCAGCAGCAGCGAGCGGTCGGCACTCTCACGCAGCAGGTGGACGGTGAACAGCGGGCCATGAGCCAGGGACATCGGCCGATCGACCAGTTCCGCGCAGCGTGCCGCGACCTCATCTGCGGAACCCGGTTCCTCGGCGGTGAGTACGCCGTGCGGGGCGGGCAGGATCAGTAGCCGCGCGCCCGCCTCCGACTGATCGCACACCGACCGCAGCAGCTCGTGCCGCTCCACGAGCACCTGGAGGGCGCTGTCGAGAGCCGTCTCGTCCACCGGGCCGGTCAGCCACCAAGCTTGGCAGATCACATGGGTGGCGCCCATCTCCTCGTACTGGTCGAGGTACCACAGCCGCCGCTGCTCCGGCGTCATCTCCACGGCTGCCGTGTCCCGCCGGTCAGCCATCCGTGGCTCCGGGCTGCCTGACCTCGTCGATCGCAGCCGCGATCGACTTCAGGACCGGGTTGCGAAGAATCACCATGGGCGGGAGCGCCACCTGGAGGTCGCGCTTGATCCGGCTCTGCATCTGGAACGCCAGCAGTGAGTGGCCTCCGACTTCGAAGAAGTGGTCCTGGACAGTCACTCCTTCGATGCCGAGCAGTTGCTGCCACAGGCCGATCAGATAGGTCTCGGTCGGACTCGTCCCACGGGACCGGGGCTGTTGGCGGTCCTGTTCTCCGTCCAGGAGCCGGCGCAGTGCGTCGAGATCGCGTTTGCCGTGCTCGTTCGCAGGCATGTCCTGAAGGAGCACGAAGCGGCTCGGCACCATGAACTCGGGCAGGTTCCGGACGCAGTGGTCGCGAAGTCGGTCCGCCGAAGCATCGTCGTCGAGCACGACGAGCGCCGCGAGGCTGCGGTCCTCACCCTCGCCTTGGGGCAGGACGACGGCATGGTGGACGCCAGGGTGCCTGAGCAGCATCCGTTCCACCTCTCCGCACTCCACAAGATAGCCGCGGATCTTCACCTGGTCGTCCGTTCTGCCCAGGAACTCCAGGACCCCGTCGGCGGAATACCGGGCCAGGTCACCGGTGCGGTACCGACGGCCGGATCCCGTTCCGGCCGGGTCGGTGAGGAACCTTTCGGCGCTCAGCTCCGGCTGGCCAAGATAGCCCCGGGCCACGCCCGGGCCCATCACATGGATCTCGCCCGTCTCTCCCGGGCCCACCTCACGCCCTTCGGCGTCCAGCAGCAGGACACTGACGTCGTCCAGCGGTCGGCCGATCGGGATGCTGCTGCGTTCGGTGTCAGCGAGGGTGACCTCGTGTGCCGTGCAGGCGGTGGTGATCTCCGCGGGACCGTAGAGGTTGAACAGTCGTCCTTCGAAGCGGCCCGAGAGTATCGCCCGGCAGGTGGCTGGCAGGACGACGTCGCCGCCCACGTACAGCAGGCGAAGCGCAGAAAAGGCGTCGGGGTCGTCACGCACCACATGGTTCGCGACCATGGTGGGGACCAGCATGGCGGTGATCCGCAGCCGCCGCAGCTCCTGCTGGAAACCAGCGGCCAGCAGCTCCGGCACGTCCGGCAGGACGACGACCTCCGCTCCGTGGCGCAGGGACTGCCACATCTCGAAGTGGAAGGCATCGAAGGACAGACTGGATATCTGGCCCACCCTGTCGTCCGGCGTCAGATCCGGCAGGAAGGAATTGCATGCGAACGACAGGATGTTGCGGTGCTCCAGCACGATCCCCTTCGGGCTACCGAGCGAACCGGAGGTGAAGAGCACGCTCGCCGCACCGTCCGACCGGGCTCGTCCTTCGGGAGCCGCCGAGGCCGGCAGCGCGCCGCTGTCGTATGCGATGACGTCCGCGCCGTGGGCGTCGAATCTGCCCTCCCAGCCGGGTTCGGTCAGCACCGTCTTCGCGCCGCTCTCGGTAAGCATCAGATCGCGCCGCGCGTCCGGGTAGCGACTGTCGACAGCCACATATGCGGCACCCGTCTTGAGGATGCCGAGGATCGCCGCGAGAACGTGCGCCGATCGACGCATGTACATGCCGACCCGGTCCTCCTGGCCGACGCCACGCTCGACAAGAAGGGCCGCTACGGCGTCCGCCCGAGCACCGAGCTCGGCATAGGTCAGGGACTGCTCGGCGTCGGTGACGGCGGGGCGATCAGCATAGCGCTGCACCGAGTCCTCGAAGAGCTCGATGAGCGTAGCTGCGGGGTGTTCGGACGGTGTAGTCATCAAGCAGCCTCTCCCGCGGGCGTGTCGGTCCACTCGTCGTACGGTTGCCGAAGGAGAGCGGCCCAGTGGTCCAGGGCAACCTCGATCGTGTCGCGGTGCAGCCGGGAGGCGTCGAACCGGGCCTCGACGGAGTAGATCCCAGGGTCTGTCTCCACCAGACTCAGCAACAGATCCCAGTAGAAGTCGGAGTCCGAGGGCAGGTTCACGGGCCGGACGGTCATCCCCTTCCCCAGGTCGATCGCCTGAGGCGGTTTGACCGCATCGAAGAAGACCCGTACTCCGGACTGCGGGCCCGTCGGCTCAGGATCCTCGTCCATCGCTCGTACGGCCATCGGCAGGGCGCCATGGCGTAGTCCCGCGATCAACGATTGCCGAGTGCGCCGGACGACATCGTCGATCGTGTCCCCAGCCTGCACCTCAGCCGGCACCGGCAGGCAGTGGCTGATCCGGCCGACGAGCCGCATGGTGTCGGCCGTCCGGTTGATGACGGGGAGCAGCGGTGCGAGCAGCGGATTGCCCGTGGCGCGGTACTGCGCCGTGGCTGCGGTGGCCAGAGCGACGGTGAGCGGGAAGGTGCCGTAGGCGCTCGCCGCCCCGAGGACGTTCGCGTCCGCTTCGGGACCCAGACGGCGCGAAAGAATCACCGAGGCAGGTTCAGTACCCGGGGCGGGTGGCGCGAGGACGCGGGACAGACGTGGTCGGCCCTCGCCGAGTTGGCGCCAGTACGAGTCGATACGTTCGGCGGCCGCGGAGTCGGCCCACGAACGCTTCCACGCCTCGTGATCGAGCGCCTGGATGACGGGGGCGGATGCGGGGGCCACTCCTTCGCCGGTCAGGGCGCGGTAGTGAGCGGCTAGTTCGTCCAGCACGGTGGTGAATGCCGTGCCCTCCAGTACGAAGTGGTCCGACACCACGACGAGTCGCCGACGACTTGGTCCACGGAGGAGCACCAAGCGCAGGAAGTCGTCGCCGGACCAGTCGAAGCGTTCGGCCAGCGCCTCCTGGGTGGCGGCGACGAGTGCCTCCTCCTCGTCCGTAGCGATGTCCCGGACGACGGTGTGTCCCGCAGCGGGGGCCGGGCGCGGGGTCTGCCACAGCGTGCCGTCATCGCCCGGCGCGAACGCGGTGCGCAGGACCTCGTGGTGGGACACGAGCGTCTGGGCGGCCCGCTCCAGTAGACCGGGGTCCAGCTCACCGATCACATCAAAGCACTCCCAGATGAGGAAGGGCGCCGGGTCCGGGTCCTGCGACTCGAGGCGGTACTGGCGCTGCTGGGCCTCCGTCGCGGGTGCCGTGCGTACCGGAAGCCGGGTCATGGGGGGCAGCTGCAGACTCATGTCGGAGGCCCGGATGCAGGCGTCCGTGAAGACGTCGAGCCGACGGGCGGCCAGCAGTTCGGTTGCCGGTACCTCGTAGCCGAGCGCCTTCGATACGCGCGCGGACAGCCGAACGGCGTCGAGCGACTTGGCGCCGAGGTCGAAGATGTCGTCATGCAGGTCGACCTGTCGACCGAGCAACCGTGCCGCCTCCCTGCGCACCAGAGCCGCGACGGTCCCCCGGGCGGAGCGGTCGGCGAAGGACGCGGACTCCGCCTCCGACGCATCGTGCGCTTCCCACGTTTCCATAGTGTTTACCGTGTCCATGGTTCGTTTCTGTGTCGTACGGCGAGGGTCAGTGGTAGTCGGGTAGCACGTCGACGAGTTGGTCGGCGTCCGCGTCCGCCCAGCGGCTCGGCTCGAACTCCAGCACATCCACCTCGGCGACGCCCTCCCGGACGAGCGGGTCCTGGCGCGCCAGCTCCTCGACGGAGCCGCTGTCGCATCGGGCACCGATGATCAGGCCGCCCCGGTAGGAGGTACCGCGCCCGGAGACCAGGAACTCGCCCGAGGCGTAGTGCTCGTCCAAGAAGGCTTGATGGCGGTCGATGAGCCCGGGAACCGACGAGGGCGGGACGGCGTAGCGCAGTTTGATGACGTACATCGGGCGGCACCTTTCGGCCAGGACTGTGGTGGAACGTCGCCATCTCCGGTCGGCTGGGTACCGACCCTTGATGGCTTCTGATCAGAATCGCCGAAAACGCGATAGGGAGGACTGAGTTGACGAACCTGGACGATCAGCCGGGAGCAGCTCCGAAGCCCGATGTGCTCCAGGTGGGCGCTCGGTTGGCCCGTTCCTGGGATGTGCCGACGCCCGCGGCCGAGCTCGCGGAGTTCCGGCATGTCCGGACCGGCAGCGACGCGGAGGCGGCGCCTCGTCGTTCTCGTCCACTGCCGCCGTCCCCCGGCCTGGGCACCCTGCTGCCTGGTGCACTGCGCTGTGCCCAGGCACTCGGCTATACGGTGACGCAACGCGCCCTGCCCGGTCCCTGGGCCGCCGTGGCCGGGTTCACCTGCCGTGAACACGCCACGATCATCGTCAACCCCGACCGACCCGGCTCCGCGTCCTATGGGGACGGACGGCTGCTCGTGCGGGCCGAACTCGCGCTGAACCTGCTGCATGAACTGGCTCATGCGGTGGACCCAGTCGACCATGTCTTCGCTCACCCCGGGCCCCCGCGCCCCGGTGAACGACGGGCGGCACTGTTGGCCGAGGCGGTGGCCTGTCTGGCCGCGGAGACACTGGCCGCCCGGCTGGGGGCAGGACCGGCCGGCGGTGGACAGGCGCGATATCTCGCCTCCCAGCTGCACCCTACGGAACCCCTGACGATCGACGAGGAGGCCGGCGTGCGCACGCGGGCCGATGAGGCGGTGCGGCTGGTGGTCCTGGCCCATGAGGCAGAGCCGTGGTACCCGTCGGACGGTGTGCACCAGGCGGATCACGCCCTGTGTATCGGTGGGCACACCTTGGAGTTGAACTGCGGTGCGGCGGCCCACGGCGGCGAGCCGCCCCATGAGGCGGCCGCCGTGGCCGCGCACTGGAGTCGCCTTCGCGCCGCCAAACTGGCCCACGGGAACACGCCGGTGACCGGCTGACCGGACGAGGGCGTGCGGGCCGACGCACGGCCGGCCCGCACGTGGATCACTCCTCCTCGGCGGGAATGACGATGACGTCCATGGAGGCACCTCCCTTCGCGAGTGCTCCGGCATGCCGGAGTTGACGGGCGAGTCCTGGCCGCCGACCGACTGATCGGGGTCAGCTGCCAGGCGTTCAGGGGTGCCGTCAGACCTCGGCGGGTAGTGCATCTTGCACCGGCGACGGGTACAGCGGCGCCCGGCACGGCTTGGTGATGCGCACATCGGCATAGGTGTGCCTGCCCTGCCCGGCGTCAGGGAGCTTGGTCAGCCTGAACTTCTCGAACTCGATGGTGGAGTCCGTACCGACCACGATTTCCGGCAGCCGGGTGGGATGGACGCCGATGCGAACCTGCATCTTCTTCAGGTATTCGATCTGCTTGATGATGCAGTAATTGCAATCGAGACAGGTGGGAATGTTCTCCGACCAGGCGAACCAAGAAGAGGTCGCCTCCAGCTTGCGGCTACCCGACGGCAGAGTTAGCAGGTTGTAGTTACTGACGAGTTCGTGAAGGTAGACATTCCCTCGAGTCAGCATACGAATGAAATTGATGTCACCGGTCGTACCCCGCTCCAGTACCACGCTGCCATTGGCGACGCCGAATTGGTAGCCGAGCGCCACGAGGACATCCAGATTGCGCGGGGCGCCGAGGTCGTGCACCCAGCAGTCGAGTCCGTGCAGCCATGCCCCAGCACAACTCGTCTTGTGGAAGGTCTTGACCCCGAGTTCGTCACAGAATTCGATGAGCTGGTTTTCTATGGGCAGCTCGATCTTCTTCCGCTTCTTCGCGTCGTGAAGCCCGCCGAGGACAAGCAGGCCCGTGTGCTCAGCTGCAACCTCGCTCAGCCGACGCAGAGTGGCCGGGTCGTCGTTCCGGTTGCGGATGATCGGACGAGTGAACACGAGGGTGTTCGGGAAGATCTGCTTGATAGCGGCGATGAACCGGACCCGGTTGTCGAAGGAGATCCCGCCCTCGTCCAGCCCGGTCAAGGAGTAGAAGACCACGACCTTGTCCACATGTGCGAAGCCACGCAACTTCTCAAGGACCGCGTCGTCATAGCCAGCCTTGGTGAAGATGGCGATCGGAGCCCGGTGCTCGGCGAGGGACTCCAGCTTTGCAACCGTGTTGTCTATCTGCTCCGGAATGAAAGGGTCCCCGTAGGTGTCGTTGACTGAGACGGGAACTTCCCGGGTCCAGTTCTGCGCAGCGTCCCCGGCATCGCTCTGCATGGGATCGAACTGAAAGGCGTCCACAGAACCGAAGGGAACATCTTCGCCTGAAAGGACCGCGGATCCAACAATCTCAACATCGACCGGACTGCTCGGCTTCATCCGCCGACTCCCCCTTATGAGCCCACTGAAACCCGGGTTGAAAGAGCTCTGCAGCATGACGTGAGTGCACGTTTTGTTGATCCAACGTACGTGTTGATGGGGGGGAGCATGTAAGCCATCGAGGCGGGGGTGGCTATATCTGTTCGAAACGTGGCCTAAATTGATCGATCCCTGGCTTGTTGTGTCGAGTCACCGGTAGCGTTCCCTCGGCCTGAGCGATTCGGTGATCAAGCGGGGGTGGTCTTCGGTGGCAATGTGCGACGGGGTGCTGTCTGACGGGGAGGGCACAGTTCTGTGAGCTCCCGGACCGAAGCTGTCAGCGCCTTCACCAGTGAGGACGTCTACCGCGCCCAGCAGGCGGTGTACCGCACCGGATCCGGACCGGACGCCCGCGAGGTGCTGCGTGATGCCGTCACCCGGCTCAATCCCGGTGATCTGCTGGAAGTCGGCTGCGGCGAGGGGGAACTCGCTCAGGCTGCCATGGCTCACGGTCACCGTGTGGTGGCGGTGGACGGCTCAGAGCGGATGGTGGAGCTGGCCCGGGCCAGGGGGGTGGACGCCCAGGTTTCCTTGCTTCCGACGCTGCCTTACCCCTCGGACTCCTTCGATCTTGCCGTCGCGGCCTGGGTGCTCCATTACCTGACGGATGAACAGGTAAAACTTTCCCTACGTGAGTTGGCCCGCGTAGTGCGCCCGGGTGGAAACCTGATCTTGGCCACCAACTCCGACCGCCATATGGCAGAGCTCTGGGCTCGTCTTCCCTCCGCGCGCTACCGGCTGACGTTCCCCGCGGAGCGCGCCTCGGAACTGCTCTCGTCCGTCGGGGCGCACGCACAGATCACTGAGGTTGAGGGGACCGTCGTCTTCCGTGACGACGCACAGGCCAGGCAGTTTCTGCGGAACCAGATCAGACCGGCGAGTGCGGTGGATCGTATGACACCCATCGAGGGCAGCTTGACCGTCACCCGCCGGGCAGCCGTGATCGTCGCGGAGTTCCCCCGGTGACCGCCCGGGCGCGCCTTTGGTGGTTCGGGCCGATGGTGCCGACCCTGGAACCGATGTGGCACAAGGGACTGATCCTTCATCCGGTTCGCCGCACCGGGGGCGTCACCTGGCTTGCCGATGGAACGGGCGTACAGACGGCGAGGCTGGTCGATCCGCTGCGGCAGAGCGAAGACCCTGAGGCGCACGACAGCGAATTGTGGGCGCTGGAGCGTGGTGGACCGGTCCCCGACACGGGGCTGCGATCCGCGGCAGGCGGAGTGGTGCTGTGGGGGCGTCCGGACAGCCGGCTGCTGCCGCTCGTCGACCAACTCCGCGATCAGGGCCTGGCCGCGGGGCTGCGCGCCGACCTGGTGCTCGGCCGCACGGAGGAGGAGGCTGGCGACCGGGCGGAGCGGTACAGCGACAGCTACGACCCCGACGAGGCCGCGGCCGAAGCCCTGCTCGGAGCACTCGCCAAGCCGCAGGAGAGCGAGCCGGGCCGCGGCATACCCCGGGGCAGCTACCTCGTCGACCGGGGCACCACCTGGGTGGGGCCCGGCTCCCCGGGAATCGCCGGTGGCCAGTGGTCCTTCACGCTCATCGGCACACCCTCCGTCGTGGGGGCCGCGCTCACCGGGTTGCTGGACCGCGGCGTAGGGTTGTGGTGCCTCGGCGGCTCCGCGGCGGAGGCCGAACTGCTGCCCGGCCTGATCGAGCGGATCGAGGCCGGATGATCGGTCATGCCCCCGCCCCGGTGAGTTGCTGCCAGTGCACTGCCCTCCGGTCCGTCGTGGTGAGCGGATCTGCGATCAGCCCCCGGCGGGCCGGGACCTCGGCATCGGCCTCGAACTCGTACAAGAGCACGGCGCCGTTGGGCACCGTGTGGCCGGCTCCCCGCGGCAGCGGCAACGGGTGCGCGCTCCAGGAGGGTTCCAGTGCCGTCCGGGCCGCCATTATCGCCTCCCCGTGGCTCACGGCAACCAGGGCACCGCTGCGCAGGCCGGCCAGTGTGGCGGCAAGCCAGCAGCCGACCCGGTCGCGTACCTCCCGCAAACTCTCACCGCCCTCCGGTCGCCAGCCCCACGGGTCTGCTCGCGCCTGCCTCCGGGCCTCCGCACGCCGTTCGTCCACCGTGTCGCCCTCGGCTCCCTCGAACCACCTGCCCCAGGCCCGTTCCGCGAGAGGCAGGCACGGTTCCACGACTCCGGCCAAGCCGAGCAGCGCTGCCGTTTCCCGCGCCCGCTCACTGGGGGAAGAGCACACTGCTGTCACGTCGAGCCCGAGGCCACGCAGCCACCGCCCGCACGCCCGCGCCTGTTCGCGGCCCACTTCGGTGAGCCCCGCCGACGTCCCGTCGACCGGGGAGGGCAGTGCATGGGTGTTGTGCGCACACTCGCCGTGTCTGACCATGATCAACTGTCGGACACCGCGCACATCCACCCCCACCAGGAACATTGCAAGGAGAAACCGCTGTGGAGCAGTCTGGCACGATGCCCGCGCTGGTGGCCCAGCGCATCTACGACTTCGAGCCAGTGCCGGCGACCCTCGTCGGCGACGTCCTGTACTCCGACCAGGAGTACTGGCGCCATGCCGGCAGACGGCGCTACTTCTGGCTGCTGGAGGAAGACGTCCAGCTCGTCTACGAGCCCTTCGGATGGCGGGGCGAGTGGTATGTGGACCTGATCTCCTTCGAGCGCGTGCAGTGGAACGAGCTGCCGCTGTTCACGGTGCGGGACCAGTACCTGGACGTGGTGGTCGAAGGCATGGGTCCCACGTACCGGCTGATCGACCTCGACGAGGCGGCGGAGGCTCTGCTTTCGGGCGAGCTGAGCGCTCCCGTACTGGCTCGGGCCATGGTCAAGGCTCAGCGATTCATCGACAGGTACCTGCACCGCGGCGCGGTGTTCCCGCCGCCTGCCCTGCACGGCCTGTTCGACGCCGATCACTGCTACCCGGACTGGTCGCGGCAGCCCGTGCGGCTCAGAAGCTGAGCCGCTCCCTTTCAGCGGAAGGCCGTCCCGCATGAACATCGTGCCGCCCGCCGCGAAACCGTTCCTGCGGCCCTTGTTCGCCACGAACGACGAAGCGTGGCCTGCAAGCGACCTCCCGTTGGACAAGGCGGTACTCGACGCCCTCAAGGAAACCAAGTCCGCCTACACCGTGCTGCAGGCATGGGCGGCCCGAGCACTGCCGCTCGGGCCGGAAGCCCGGGCCGAACTGGACCGGCTCCGCACCCGCGAGGCCGTCCTGGACCGTGAACTCGCCGCGGCCTCCAGCTGTCTCACGGAGGCCGGAGTCGAGCACCTCCTGCTGCGGGGCCACGCCCTGGGCACTCGATACCCGGCAGGGCAGGTACGCCAGTACAACGACGTCGACCTGCTCATCCGTGAAGGCGACGCGCTACCGAGCGCACTCACCGCGCTGCGGTCCCTCGACTACTACACAGCTCGGCCCATGGTGTGCCGACGTGACGGGGCCGGCCTGTGGGCGGGTGTGGCACTGAACCGTCGAGTCGAGGGGCTCGGTCACCCGATGTACCTCGACCTCACCACGCTCGGTCCCGGACTGGACCGCGCGAGCGCCGTGCCGCTCCCCGCAGATGCCTGGGCGGGGCTGCGGGAACTGCCGGTCGGCGGGGCCCACGTGCCGGTCCTCGACACGACGTGGCAGGCCGTGGTGTTCGCCGTGGAACTGGTCGAACGCGGGGGCGAGTTCATCTTCCGGGACTTGCTCGACCTGCTGGCCCTGGACCGCGGCAGAGCCGACTGGGACGCCGTCGTCGCGGCGCTCGCCGGAGCACCCGCGGCAGTCGTCGCCTTGGCAGAACTGCACCGCATCGCGCAGGAGGCCGGAATTCCCGTACCGACGGCCCCGGTGCCCCGACCGCCGTCACACGGCCTCGGTACCGCGGTGTCGACGCGAAGCCGCCGCGCGGCCGTCGCAGCGCTCGACCACGTCATCGCCCGGTTGCGCGGGAAGAACAAGGCCCGGGCCCGTCGGCTCGTCGAACTCTTCCCCGTGCGGCCATGGTTCGCGCTCGGCCTCCCGGTCTTTGTGCTGCCGCCTGCCGCCGACCGGCAGGTGTCCGGCGGTGCGGTACTCCGCGGCGTCGGCCTGCCGGACCACCGGGCGCTGGTCTATCCGCTGGTGCCGCCCGGATACTCCCGGGCCGCCTTCGCCCCACCGGCCGAGGAGCACATATGACCGTCATCCAGCACGACGCCTGGGCCCGGCTGTGGCTGGCCGAGCTCGAACGCCGCACCGACCGTTCGCCGCAGGACGCCTCGCTCATCCGCGACCGACTGGCCCGTGCGCGCGACCGCACAGAAGTGCTCCACGCACGTGCCCGAGACGGCTCGGAGGCTTTCGCGGGCATGGCCGAGCACCGGCACCCGCTCACCGGTCAAATGGAGATCGTGCTCAGCTATCTGGTGGCGGAACGCCCGTCAGCGCTGCGGGAACTGCTGGCAAAGCTGCCCGTCGGCGGTCAGGCCGCCGCACTCGAGACGGCCGGCCTACCCGGCGGCGAAATCGCCGCCATCATGCACCAGGCGTCTTTCGAGCCGCACGTCCTGACCCTCCGACACCGCACGGATCCTCAGGCGCCGGTTTCGGAGGAGCCGTTGGACATCCATGTCGCGCGCACCGCGGAACACGGCTTCGTCTATGACTGCCTGGCGACGGCGCTGGGGCGCGGGCTGTATGACGAGTCGACAGTCACCGACCTCCGGGAGTGGGCACGCTCCAAGTTCGAGCTGACCGGTACGTCCGTCTGCCTGGTCGGCACCCTCGACGGCCGACCGGTCTGTCACGGCCTCGGTATTACGCGGCCGGACCGTTACAGCGGCGGCAAGGTGCTGTACGTCGTGGACGTCTTCGTGATCCCCGAGGAGCACTCCCGTGGCTTCTCCCGGATGGTGTCGGCCGCGCTGCTGCGCCGGGCGGCCGAGCGCGGTCACCAGGTCCTCGAGAGTGATCTGGTCATCGGGCCGAACAGCGACAAGCTCCTCGACGGCCTGCGGGACGCCGGCTGGGTCGCTGACCGGCTGCGCTGGCGCCGGGCGACGGGGGTGGCCCGGTGACCCCAGAGCCTTCCGCCGTGCATACGTCCCCACCTGCAGCCTGTCTGGTGGCGCAGACTCTGGAACCGCTTATCGTCCAGCTGCCCTCGGGCCGCGCCTCGACGCCGGGCACGCCCTGGCTGATCATGATTCACGCCCCCGGCGAGAACCGCACCGGTAACAACTACTGGCAGGCGCAGACCGCACGCCGGCTCGCCTCGGCCGGTATCACCGTGGCCCGCTTCGACCTGGCCGGATACGGGGAGAGCCTCGCGGACAAAGACGTGTCCGTCTGGGACCGCCAGATCGCCGAGGCGGTGTCGACCGCACGGTCCTACGACGCGTCCGCCGTCCATGTGACGGCCCGCGGGCTGCACGCCGCGCTGCTGCCGGACTCGGCGCCCGGGCTGCGGGTGGCCGTCTTCCCTCCTGAGCCGCGGGACCTCGACTGGTGGCGGCAGAACGCCGGCCGGTCCGGGACGTGGGAGGCCCGATCCGACGCACCGGCCGACGAAGTGGCCTTCTGGGCCGCATGCGGCGTTGAGACCAATCTCCTCGGCGGGCTGACCGCGCCCATCGGCGTACTCGACGAACTCGTCAGACGGATGTGCTCCTCCGAGGTAGCCCCCGGATGGGACCTCACGCTCTGCACTGAGGAGGGCAGGACCGCCGACCCCAGCCGGATGATCGCCGGCCGCCATGGTCTGGCACGGCTCGAGGCCGACCGGCACGGCCTGCAGGCCGTGCTGCACAACGCGCTCATGATGTGGCCCCGGCAGCCGGGTCCGGAAGGAGCAGAATGATGGCACGCGGACGGCTGATCGCGGTGAGCGGCGTGGACGGCAGCGGCAAGTCCACGCTCGTCTGCGGGCTGGCCCGACGTCTGACCCAGCGGGGCCTGACCGTCCGGTCGCTTCCTGCGCTGAAGCCTCGCGGCGAATCTCCGGTCGGTTGGGCCCTACGGACCCCGTCGGCAGGTGGAGGGGAGACTCTGGAGCGCTGGATCGCCGGGTACTTCACCCTCGTACTGGCGTCGAACGCCGAAGAGGTGGTGATCCCCGCCCTGGACCGTGGGGAGTGGGTGATCGCCGACCGCTGGGCTCTCGACCATGTGGCCAACCAGCGATCGTTCGGCATCGAATTGGATGAGTGGACCGCCTGGCTGAAGGTGGTGCCGCAGCCAGACCGCCATCTGCTGGTGGATGTCCCGCCGGATCTGGCCGCGCAGCGCATCGCCGGCCGCGGCAAGGACCCCGGTGTCGGCCACGGTGACGACTTCCTCACCCGGTGCCGCGGCCACATGCTCGAACTCGCCCGGGAAGGTACCTGGGGCCAGGTCACCGTGCTCGACGGATGCGCGGACGAGGCGTCGCTGCTCGATGCGGCCGAGACGGCCGCCCTGTCTGGGGAGGAGCGATGAGCGCGCCCGGAGTCGTCACCCTCGACGGGCCCAACGGTGTGGGCAAGACCGCCGTGGCCCGTGAACTGGCACGGGAACTGGGCTGGGCCTGGCTGTCGATCGGCATGGTCTACCGGGCGCTGGCGGCGGCTGCCGCCGAGCTCGCCTCGCCCCTCCACCTGCGGTGGGAAAAGGCATCGGACGGCGGCCTCGACCCAGTGGTCGACGTGGCGGGGACGGCATTTCGCGAAGCGGATCTCACCGCCGAACACTTCGGCTCCGCCGCTTCCCGGCTCGGCGCGGATTCCGCCTGGCAGGCCAAGGTGAACCGGGTACTGCTTGCCGCGGCAGCTGACCGCGGCGTGGTGGCGGAAGGCCGGGCGGGCCAGGAGATCTTTCCGGATCCGCTGTTGGCGGTTTTCCTCTGGGCCGACGCCGAGGAGCGGGCGGCGCGTGCGGCAGCGGTCAGCGGCGTTGCGTACGACCCCGAGCGTGAGCGCCGCGACCGGACGCGCGCGGCGGAGCCCCTCCGTGTCAGACCCGGTTGCCTGGTGTGGAACTCCACCCGGTTCACCATGGAGATCACTGTCGCAGTGCTGGCCCGGAGAGTGCGGACCGTCCGGGGCGAGCGGGAGTTCACCATCGCGGTGACCGGGTTGCGGGGTGAGCACCGCGGTGGCGGACTGCGCTGCGTGCCCGGAGACCATCCGGCCGACGCGTTCCTCACCGTCCCGCCCGGCGGGGGCGACGCCGAGCGGCTGGCACTGGCCGAGGCTCATGCGCCGATCCTGCGGTACGGCAGCGACATCGTCACCGTGGGCCGCGTGCCCAGCCGGGGGGACGCCGTGCTCGACGCCGTGAGCTGGCCGGCCAACCGTCAGCTCACGGCGCGCTGGCTGCTAGACCACGGGCACTTCGCCGTCCCCGCGGAGGTGCTCGCCCTGGCCGACGCGGACTGGACCGCGGCCACCGACGGCCTGGGCGCGAGGCGTCCCAGCGCACTCGCGGCACTGCAGGACGCGTGGTGGCTGCCCTGCCCGGCCACGGCCCCTGCGGCCGGTCCCGCGACGACGCCGGACACGGGGCATGCCCAGGCGGACCTGGACGCCGTACTGCGGCAGCCGCGTCCGGGAGACACGACGACACTGCTGTTCGACCTGAAGGGCCATCACGATGCCCGGGCCGCCCTCTGGCTGACCGCGGCCGCCCCCGACGCCCTGACCGACTTCGTGCAGCGGGAGTGGGGAGGCAGCCGATGACCGGCGAGCGGGAAGTCGTCCGCGAGCAGTTGTGGAACGGTCCCCCGGGACGACGCTGCCTCGTCGTCATGGACCGCCCGGCGACTCGGGAGCCGACGGGTACCGTCTGCCTGGCGCACGGCCTGACCGGCGATCGATCCGGGCCCCAGGAGTTGCTCGCGCAGCTCTCGGCGGACTTGTGCGCCCGGCTGGGCGTCCGCGTCATCCGCTTCGACATGACGGGTTCGGGCGACTCCGAGGGCGACTTCGCCGACACCCGCTTCAGCGGCATGGCCGAGGACTTCGTAGGCATCGCCAGGGCGTTGTGCCGTCCGGGCGAGCCGCTTGTGTGTGCCGGGATCAGCATCGGGGGGGTGCCCGCCGTCATGGCTGCTCATCGGCTGACCCGGGCCGGTGGAGCCGACGGCCCTCGACCCACCGGAGTACTGCTGCTGTCGAGCGACCTGATCCAGGGCGTGCGCTTCGCGACCGAGGGAGTGACGGCCATCCGGGGCGGGGAGTTTCACCTCCCAGCAGTGTTCTTCCGAGAGCGCGAGAGCATCCGTCCCCGCGACTTACTGCTGGAAACCGGGCTGCCGTTCCTCCTCTGCTACGGCGCGGCCGACGACAAGGTGGCCGGCGAGTCGGCTTGGTTCGCCGAGCACGGCGGGACGGTCGAGGCCATAGCCGGCAACCACCTCTTCGAGAGCGTTGCCGCCCGGCGCGTACTGGCGAGTGCCTGTGCGGGCTTTCTCAGATCCGCCTTCTCCCTCTCCCCATCAACCAGCGACGTCCGGGAGGATGCGCGATGACCCTCACCTTGTGTCTGATCGTCCGTAACGAGACCGCCTATCTCCGTGGCTGTGTGGCGTCCGCCCGGGACTTCGTCGACCAAGTCGTCATCGTCGACACCGGCTCGACCGACGGCACCGTGGATATGGCCTGGCAGCTCGCTGACACGTTCTGCGAGGTCCCGTTCGACGGCGATTTCTCCGCTGCCCGCAACGAGGCGCTGGTACGCGCAGACGGAGACTGGATCCTCTTTCTCGACGCCGACGAGCGCATGATCGACGGCGAGGCTCAGCGGCTGCTGGGGCATCTCAAGGAAGTCGGCCCCGATGTTCTGGGACTGCGCCTGCTGCGCTACAACTTCTTCGCCACCGGCGGCTTCTACACCGGCCGGGAGCTGAAGGTGTTCCGCAACCTCCCGGAGATCGAGTACCGGCGCAAGATCAACGAATCCGTCGCAGCCAGCATCACGGACGCGGGGGGCAAAGTGGAACCCGCGCCGGTGGTGATGAACCATTTCGGGCACTGCCGACCGGTCGCCGAGCGTGACGAGAAGGCGTACCGCTACCTGTCCCTGATGGATCGCCAGTTGCGGGACAACCCCAAGGACGCCGTGCTGGTCGGCTACAAGGGCCTGATCATGCGCACCCTGGGCCGCTTCGAGGAGGCGGAGGACCACTCCAACCGTTCGGTCGCCCTTGATCCATCCTCCGCCACCGTCTGGCTGTTCCGCGGGCACGTGCTGCGTTCGCTGGGCAAGGACGGGGAAGCCCTGGAGGCGTATCTCAAGGGCCTGAGCGTGGCGCCCGAAAATGCCGCGCTGCACAACATGGCGGGCGTACAGCTCGCCGCACTGGGCCAGCACGCGGATGCGGCCGAGAGCTTCCGTACCGCCCGTCATCACGACCCGCAACTCCTGCATACGGACATCAATCTGGGACTTCTCGCCCAGGCCAGCGGCGACTGGGCTGGTGCGGCCGAGCTGATGCGCAGGGCGGGCGCGGCCAACCCCGGCTTCTATCACGACGAGTGGGCGGGACGCGCGGAGCGTGATCCGTTCCGTGCCTTCTATTACGAGACCGTTCTGGGCTACGCCGGTCTCGGTTACCACATCGGCTACTGCGAGCAGCGCGTGAGCGGCACCGTACCGCCGTCGGGCCGCTGACGGGATGGAGAGGCGACGGCAGATGACGACCCAAAGCGCCGCCGAATTCGACAAGATCGCGCGGGAGTACGACGAGTCGCGCGGCGGTACTGCGCGCGCGGAGGGCTTCGCCGAGCAGTTGGCACCGCTCCTCGATCCCGACCGGGTGCTCCTGGACGTGGGCATCGGGACGGGCATCGTCGCTGCGGAGCTCGTGCGGCGGGGCATCCCAACCGTCGGTGTCGATCTGGCGCCGGCCATGCTCTCGCTGGCTCGTCGTCGGCTCGGTGCCGCAGTCGCCGTGGCCGACGCGGCCCGATTGCCCATCCGTTCGGGCTCGGTGGCCCAGGCCGTCTCGACGTGGCTGTTGCATGTGGTGCCGGACCGTGCGGCCGTCTTCCAGGAGGTGGCGCGGGTTCTGGAGCCCGGCGGCCGGTACTACGTGATTCCGGCTCGTG
Source organism: Streptomyces sp. NPDC058534 (assembly GCF_042717365.1). Lineage (NCBI taxonomy): Bacteria > Bacillati > Actinomycetota > Actinomycetes > Kitasatosporales > Streptomycetaceae > Streptomyces > Streptomyces sp. NPDC058534. Next base: position 11,464 of record NZ_JBHXNW010000010.1, on the reverse strand, counting down.
GCCAGCGGCCGACGGACGAGATCGGCGTCGTGGTCAACGAGTTGGAGGATCTCCTCGATCCGCAGCGGAGCCGACAGGACGGCCCGGAGGAACTTGCACCGACCGCCGAATCCTGTGGGTTGAGCTACCTCGGTCCCTTCGGTCAGCGAACCAAGGTCTTCGAGGAGTCCCCGGCGGACATGGCGCAGGCGCTGTCCGCCGGCCTGTTCTCCGGTTCGTGGACGGGCGGCGCCAAGGCCGCGGAGGCGACCGAGAGCGCCTGCGCGAAGCTGCGCGCGCTGTCCGACCCGGGCCGGCCCCGCAAGAGGGAGGTGGTGGACGCGGTCCTCGTCTTCGAACGGGTGCGGGACGTATGACCTGCCGCACCGCAGTCATCGGCCTCGATGGGCCTGGTTCTGTCGAGCGTCCGTACGAGACCGACTCAGGAGGATCATATGTCCCCGGCGCTCGCCTACTCCTGGTTCCTGCCGCTCGGCCCTGATGTGCACCACATAGGCACCTGGCCGGCCGAGTGTGGCACTCCGTCGCTGGACCGCCTCGTGGACATCGCGGTCACGGCCGAAGCGGCGGGTTGCCAGGAGATGCTGGTGCCCACCAGCTTCCACAACGACCTGGAGACGTTCACCACTGCCGCTGCCGTGCTCGGGCGCACCTCGCGGATCGGGATGCTGCTCGCCGTACGCCCGAACCAGTTGCATCCGGTGCAGGCGGCCGCGGCGGTCTGCGGACTGGAGGCCCTCTTCCCCGGTCGGATCCGGCTCAACATCACCACCGGCGGCTGGGCTGAGGACCGCTGGCTCGGGGACTTCGAGAGCAAGGGGGTCCGTTCGGACCGACTCGAGGAGTGGCTGGAGGTGCTGCACGAGGTGCTTTACGCGGACACCCCGGTGCGCCACAAGGGCCGGTTCTACGAGGTGGATGGCGCGGCTCTGCACCGCCGGCCGGAGCGCCGCATCCCGCTGGCGATGTCGGGCTCATCACCCCGGGCACGGCAGCTTCTGAGCCGCTTCGGTGACGAGTACCTGATGTTCGCGGGGCCCCTGCCGAAAGTGGCCGCCGAGGTGGAAACACTGCGGGCCACACCTGGCATAGGGACAGCGGTTCGGGTGACTTTGCGCACCCATCTGGTGGTGCGGGAGGACGAGCAGGAGGCGTGGGCGGCGGCGGCGGAGATCGTCTCGCGGGTCCAGCCGAACGTCCGGGCGACGATCCGCGCCCAGCGTCCGGACGCGCGGTCTCAGCGAGCCGGACAGAACGAACTGGCCGCAGGGGACGACCTTGTCGTGGGCCCGAACTTGTGGGCAGGGATAGGCACCGGCCGCTTCGGGGCGTCCGTCGCGATCGTCGGCACTCCCGTCCAAGTCACTGACCGGCTGCTGGAGTTCCGCTCAGCCGGCGTCGACGGGTTCATCCTGTCCGGCTACCCCAAGCTGGAGGAGGCCCGCGTCCTGCAGCGACTGCTGGTGCCGGAACTGCTCGGCCGTGGGCTCGCCCCCGACTCAGCGGTAGTCGCCCGGCCCGTGTAGGAGAGCGACCATCTCGGGGTGGGCCAGAGGTGTGCCCGAGGCTCGTACGGTCTCGGGCACCGGCATCTGGGTGACAACTCCGCGGGCGTCCACCAGCCGCTCCAGGTCATCGCGATCATGGGTGTGCAGGACCTGGATGGGGATGTCGAGCGCCAGCCGCTCCGCTGCCAGGTTGCCGGTCAGCAGAGCGACCCAGGCCGCATAGCGCCCTACCAGGCTCTCGGCCACCAACTCGGGATCCTCGTCCTCCTCCAGGATCCGCCCCAGGTGCTCGGCCACGGTGTTGCTGAGGAATCGCATGACCGTGTGGAACAGCTCTACCGGCTCCTTGAGCCCCAGCAGCTCATCCGGCACCGCAGGTGACGCACCCAGTCCCGTGAGCAGGTCGGCCAGTGCGTCGCGCAGGTCGTCGCCTGTGGTGACCAGGGGGTCGACGAGGACAAGCGTGCGCGGGGCGGCACCATGTTCGGCCAGATCGGCGGCTACGTGTACGGCGAAGAGAGCACCGTTGCAATTGGCTATCAGGGCACCGTACGGCCCGCCTCCGGCATGCTCACGTGCTACGGCCACGGCCCGCGCGGCAATGTCGACGGGGCCGTCGCCAGTCACCCCGGCCCGCGGATCGCCCCGCAGCACCGGGGCGGTGGAGTCACTTGGAAAGGCGGTCTCGAAGGACATTTCGGAGGCAAGCCCGGTGAATTCGATCAGCAGAACGGTCTCAGAGCTGGTCGGCACGCACGCTCTCCTCGGTGTCAATGACAGGTTCGGCCTTGTGTCCGGGCATCTGTGAATGCTTCGGCTCCTCTTGCTCTTCCGCCTCCTGGGGCCGGGTAGCGATCGCCCACCGGACGGCGGGGGCAGTTCCGACGGCGAGGGCGGCGAAGATCAGGGTCATGAGCAGCCATCCGGCGATCTCGACGCTCTCCATCAGGGCGGTGAGAGCGACCGGTCCGATCACGGACTGCACGGTGTATCCGATCGAGAACACCGCACCGTACTCACCCTGGCTGTGCCGCGGGGAAAGCCCGTACTGAAGGCCCCACTGAGCCGAGGAAGTCAACAGTTCGCCGACAGTCAGCAGCACTGTGGCCACGATCAGCAGGGTGAGAGCCAGGGATATGGAGTCGCCCAGCGCAGAGACTCCGATGACGGCACACGACAGTGCCAGTGCAATGCTGCCGTGACGCAGCTTATGGCCAGCCCCCTCAGGCGTGTCCGCGCCCTTACTGGCGCGTACTTGGAAGAGCACGACTAGGACAGTATTCAATCCGATCAACCAGGCCGCCATAGGGCGAGGTGCCTCGGTCTGCGCCACGATCCACAGCGGAAGTGCAAGAGTGAGGATGGTGTCGCACACTGCCGTGAGTCCGCACAGAAAGGAGATGAGGACGAACGGACGGTCCCGCAGCGCGCTGTTGCCCCGGAGAGAACTCTCCCCCCTAGAGGGCTTTTTCACCTGCAGCCGCGGCAGCAAAAGCATCAGCGTGCTGTTGGCTGCGGACACGGCAGCGAAACCGTAGAAAAGCCACAAATAGGCGGTCTTGGTGTCCTGCGCGATGGCGAGACCTGACAGCGCAACACCAACCGTCATTCCAATGTTGATGACGCTGCGGTTGTACGCAAACAATCGGACGCGCGCCTCTGAGTCGAGAAGCTGCCCAATGTATGCCATCTTGCCCACGGCACCCGCTCGTTCGGCGATACCAAGGAGGATCATGATGGCGATGTAGCCGCTGAAGGACGTGACCTTCGTGGCGATCAGGAGTAGTGGCGCCTGGAGGAAGCCGGTGAGGACGGCCATCTCCCGGGTGCCGATCCGGTCAGTGAGCCGACCGGCGACCGGAGCGGCGAGCATCCAGACGACAGCAGCCAGAGTGACGCCGAGTCCTACCTGAGATACAGACAGCCCGACGATCCGGTGGAAGTAGATGGGAGTACCGGAGGAGAAGAATCCAAATCCCGTGCCGTAGAGCGCAGTGGAGAGCGCAAGGACACGTGGTGGTCCCGGATCAGGCAACAGTCGGGAGAGCCGTCCTTCGGGCTTCTGCGCTGGTGCAGACCCGCCACCCTCGGTCATACGTTCCTTACCCCCACGGAGACATCCGGCCACGGCTCGCACAGGCTAGCGACGAACTTCTGAAGGCGGCAGCAAATACCTCAGATCTTGGCTGGTTCTGGCCCATCGATCGACGCAAGCGCACCGGCGCCGGGTTCGCCTGGCCGTGCGCCCACTATCGCCTCGCCGAGAGGGCGTGCTCCTAGGGTGGCTGAGAGGCAAGCCTGAGTCTCCGCGTGTGCTGCCGTCATGTGCCGTTCGGGGCCCCTGAGCGGTGGACAGGCTGATACTTCTCGAGGAAGCGAGATGCACCACCAAGGCGTTGAAGAACTGCTCGGACGAGTTCAAGGCCGATGCCGTGGCCATGCATGAGTCCGCACCCTGGGCAACGCACAAGGGCATCACCGCTGACCTGGGCATCAACCGGGCCCACACTGCACGAGTGGTACTGAGGGACCGCGAACGCCGCGGCGCAGCTGCCACCCCATCGTCGGCTGAAAACATCACGGAGACCCCACAGACGGCGCCGACTGCTGACCCGTAGGCGGAGTTGGCATCTGGAGGCTCGGAGGGCCAAGGTATATGCGCGCAAGCGGAATTTGGTGACCGAACGCGACATCCTATGCCAAGGTGGCCAAATCCTAGAGGCGTACTGGTGAGCCGCTTTAAACGACACCTACGGGCAGCTCATCCCGACGGTCAGATCTACAGGCTCAACGGCCAGGGCGAGACGAACTACCAGCCGCTGGACCGCCCCGGCCCGTGGAAGATGACCGACATCGGCTCTAACTTCACTGCCGACCTGCACGACGAGGCCCGGCACGGCGCTGACTGGCTCAAGGTCTACGTCCCCAAGCAGAGCTCCAACCTGAGTAAGAGCTGATCATAGGATGATCTCGAACTGGTGAAGAAGACCGGCCGCTACCACTATCAGGCACACTACGTCGCCGACGTCAGCACCTCCGGCTACAGCGGACGGCACATCGTGGTGACCGCCTGGAAGGCGTCCCGCATCGACCATAAGTACTTCCTGTCCGGCGACGTCAACGTCAGCTGAGACCAGCGGGACACAGCTGAACCAGCACCACGGCGCGCCGGCCCCGCGGGGGGGGCGCCTCGCGGGCCGCGTCGCGCCGCACGACCAGTCACCACCACGGCGGCCGCCTGGAATGACACCCGCCGGGCAAAACCAGCCGGGGGCC
>NZ_JBHXNW010000010.1:0-6670 GCF_042717365.1 Streptomyces sp. NPDC058534 | reverse complement strand
CATACACTTTTTCCCCCCACCTCCGCAAAACACCCCCCCCACCCCTCGCCCCCCCCCCCCCGTCTGGCCCCCCCCCCCCCGGGCCTCTTCGCTCCTCTCGACCTTTCACCAGCTCGGCTGCCGCATGCATGCACTCGCTCGGGGCAAAGCGAGCCGTGCGCACGAGCCACTCGAAGCGCCGCGTGAGCGGGCCGCCCCCTCCCTCACCTCACGGCGGCCTGCGAGAGGCTGTGATGCCGAGCTTCGAAGTCCGGTATCCCGCGCCGAACGGGAGCCACGCATTCGAGTGCACAGCGCTCCCATGCCACCCGACCCGAGCAAGGCCGGACAGCGCGTGAGGGCAGGGCAGGCGCCTGCCCTGCCCTCACGTCGTCGAACGTCAGGAAACGGGGAACCAGACCGACAGGCGCTTGGCAATGGCCGATACATCGACGTTGTCCTGCGCGACGTCCTCGACGAACGGGCCGGCCACGGAAACGGGCGGCGGGACGGTACTCGCGCTGACACCGTTGAACCGCAGGAAGACACGCATGGCGAGCCAGGCGGTGCGCTTGTTGCCGTCGATCAGCGCGTGATTGCGGGCGACGGAGTGCAGCAGCGCCGCAGCCTTCTCGTGCAGCGTGGGATACAACTCGGCCCCGAACACGTTCGTCCGGGGCCGCTCGATCGCCGATACGAGGAGACCCATGTCACGCACACAGTGCTCGGTGCCGTTGACCGCGCGGGCGATGGCCAGGATCTCGTCGACCTGGAGGTAGCGCACGTCCGTCACTTCAGGTAGTCCAAGATCTCCGCATCGCTGTCCATCAGCTCGGCCAAGACGTCGTCGACCTTCAGCTCGGCCCGGTCCTGGGCCTCACGGATAGCCTCGATGGCAAGCTCCTGCTTGCTGCGACCCTCCCGACGAGCCCGCTTGGTGAGCTTCGCGTCAAGGTCGTCGGGGAGCCGGAGTGTCATCGCCATACACAGATGATACCTGACCGGTATCACAGCGGCGCGGTCGAGTTGCATTCTCTGGCAACGCGCAGTCGGAGATGGTGGCTCGCAGCTGGGGGCGGAGGTGCAGCAGTGACTTCCGCTCCGAGCGTCGTCCGAGCGTCAAGATTCTCCGAACGCCCCTCTCTATGCGTCGCCCATACAGGCACCTCGCTCACGAAACCGCAGGTCAGCAAGGTGCAAAGATCAATCCCCCGCTCAAACCTTTACTCATAGGGAAACAGGTCGAGCAACCCACCCGGACAACAAAAGTGCAGGTCAGGAACCCTTGCCCACCGGTTCCAGAATCGCCACGCACTCCATGTGCGACGTCATCGGAAACAAATCAAACACCCGCAACATCCGCACCCGATACCCCCCATCCCGGAAGTACCCCAGATCCCGAGCCAGCGCAGCGGGATCGCACGCCACGTAAGCGATCCTCCGGGCTCCCAGCGACGCAAGGTGCTGCACGGTCTTGCGTCCCGCGCCCGCGCGCGGGGGGTCCAGGACGATGAGGTCGACCTCGTCGATGCCGGTCCGCGGCAGGACCGCCTCGACCTTGCCCTGTTCGATGCGGACGCGGTCGAAGGCGGCCAGGTTGTGGCGGGCGTCCTCGACGGCGCGTTTGCCGGACTCGATGCCGAGGACCGCGCCCTGATCGCCGACCCGGTCGGCGAGGGCGCCGGCGAAGAGGCCCACGCCGCAGTACAGGTCGAGGGCCATGTCGCCCTTGCGCGGGAGGAGGCCCTGCATGACCGCCGTCACCAGCGTGTCGGCCGCCTTCGGGTGGACCTGCCAGAAGCCGCCGCTGCCCACACGGTAGGTGCGGTCGTCGGCGCGTTCGCGGACGAAGGGGCGGCCGTGGACGCGGTGGACGCCGCCGTCCTTCTCGCCGACCCGCATGACGGAGACCGGGCGGTCCAGTTCCACGATGGGGAGCCTCGCGCCCGGTCGCGGGGTCAGGATGACCTGGCGGTCCTGGGAGCCGGTCGCCGCGATCGCCTCGATCGACGCCATGCCGGGCCAGTCCCGCCGCTCGATGCCCAGCTCGCTGACACCCTCCGCGGCGATCATGCAGTGGTCGATGGGCTCGACGTCGTGCGAGCGGTGCTTGCGCAGACCGGCACGGCCCTCGTCGTCCACCGCGTACTGCACGCGCGTGCGCCACGACGGGACCTGGCCGGCGGGCAGCTTGTCGCCCTCGGCGGGCATCACCGTGCCGTCCCAGCCGGCCTCCTCCGGAGTGAGGTCCGCCAGGCGCTTCAGCTGCTCGGCGACGACCTCGCCCTTCAGGCGGCGCTGGGCGCCCGGCTTGGCGTGCTGCCAGTCGCAGCCCCCGCAGCGGCCGGGTCCGGCGAAGGGGCAGGGGGCCTCGACTCGGTCCTTGGAGGCGTCCAGGATCTCGACCGCGTCCGCGCGCAGGAAGCGGGCGCCCTCCTCGCCCTCGGTCACCCGGGCCACGACGCGCTCGCCGGGCAGCGTGTGCCGGACGAACAGCACCTGCCCCTCGGACGTACGGGCGATGCAGTGGCCGCCGTGGGCGACGGGGCCGATCTCTACCTCGTACTCCTCGCCGACGAGCGAGACCGGCTGTGCGGCCTCTCGGGATTCCGCCTGCGATTTCTTCGGTTCTGCCTGCATGGCGGGGTGGCTCCAGAGAACGGGATGACGACAAACGGACGACAGAGGACAGCAGCCGTCCAGTCTACGTGGAGGAAGAGCGGTCCTTCGGCCGGTCCTGGTGGAGCGGGCCGCGCCGGACCGCGCCGGGCGCGTTCCAGTCCTGCCGCTTGCGGGCCCGCCGCTTGGCGGCCTCGGAGGACTGGAGCTGGTAGGGGACGGACGTGACCATGACGCCGGGGGTGAACAGGAGGCGGCCCTTGAGGCGCAGGGCGCTCTGGTTGTGCAGCAGGTGCTCGTACCAGTGGCCGACCACGTACTCGGGGATGATCACCGAGACCGCGTCGCGCGGGGACTCCTTGCGCAGGCTCTTGACGTACTCGATGACCGGCCGGGTGATCTCGCGGTACGGCGAGTCCAGCACCTTCAGCGGTACGGCGATGCCCCGCCGCTCCCACTCGTCGCGCAGCGCCTTGGTCTCCGCCGGGTCGACGTTGACGCTGAGCGCCTCCAGGGAGTCGGAGCGCATCAGTTTGGCGTAGGCGAGCGCGCGCAGGGTGGGGCGGTGGATCTTGGAGATGAGCACCACCGAGTGGACTCGGGACGGGCGCACCATGTCGTCGGTCTGCGCCTCCTCGGGGTCCTCGGGGGCGGCGATCTCCTCGGAGACGCGGTCGTAGTGCTTGCGGATCGCCGTCATCGTGGCGAAGAAGATGCACATCCCGAGCAGGGCGACCCAGGCGCCGTGGGTGAACTTCGTGGCCAGTACGACGACCAGGACGAGTCCGGTGAAGAAGGCCCCGAAGGCGTTGATGGCCCGGGAGCGGATCATGCGGCGGCGCGTGGCCTTGTCCTTCTCCGTGGCCAGGTGGCGGTTCCAGTGCCGGACCATGCCGATCTGGCTGAGCGTGAAGGACACGAAGACGCCGACGATGTAGAGCTGGATCAGCCGGGTGGAGTCGGCGCCGTAGACGAAGACGAGGAGTATGGCGGCGCCGGCCAGCAGCACGATGCCGTTCGAGAACGCCAGGCGGTCACCGCGCGTGTGCAGCTGGCGCGGCAGGTAGCGGTCCTGGGCGAGGATCGAGCCGAGCAGCGGGAAGCCGTTGTAGGCGGTGTTCGCGGCGAGGAAGAGGACCAGCGCGGTGGCCGCGGCCAGCACGATGAACAGGAAGCTGCCCTCGCCGAAGACAGCCTCCGCGACCTGCGAGATCACCGGGTGCTGGACGTAGTCCGCGCCGACCGCGACGCCGTTGTGGAGGAGGTCGGTGGCCGGGTTCTCCGACATGCGCACGTCCGTCGCGGACGCGAGCGCGATGATGCCGCAGAACATGGTGACGGCGAGCAGGCCCATCATCGCGAGGGTGTTCCCCGCGTTCTTCGACTTGGGCTTGCGGAAGGCCGGGACACCGTTGGAGATCGCCTCGACGCCGGTGAGCGCGGCACAGCCGGAGGAGAAGGCGCGCAGGAGGAGGAAGACCAGGGCGAATCCGGCGAGGCCGCCGTGTTCCGGCTTGATCTCGTAGTCCGCCGTCGGCGCGCGCATGGTGTCGCCGAGCACCACGCCACGGAACGCGCCCCACGCGATCATGATGAAGACGCCGCCGACGAAGACGTACGTCGGGATCGCGAACAGCTTGCCCGACTCCTTGACGCCGCGCAGGTTCATCAGGGTCAGGAGCAGGATCACGGCGATCGCGCAGAGGACCTTGTGCTCGACCACGAAGGGAACCGCGGAGCCGAGGTTCTCGATGCCGGAGGAGATCGAGACGGCGACGGTCAGGACGTAGTCGACCAGCAGGGCGCTGGCGACGGTCAGGCCCGCCTTGGGTCCCAGGTTGGTGTTGGCCACCTCGTAGTCGCCGCCGCCGCTCGGGTAGGCGTGCACGTTCTGCCGGTAGGAGGCGACGACCGTGAACATCAGGACGACGACCGCGACCGCGATCCAGGGGCTGAAGTGGTACGCCGACACGCCCGCGATGGACAGGACGAGCAGCACCTCGCCGGGCGCGTACGCCACGGAGGAGAGCGGGTCGGATGCGAAGACGGGGAGGGCGATGCGCTTCGGCAGGAGCGTTTCCCCCAGCCGGTCACTGCGCAGTGCGCGCCCGATCAGGATCCGCTTGGGCACGTCGGTCAGTTTGGACACAACAGAGGATCGTAGGCGTTCGAACGGGCGCGCGCCCACCCGCCACCCCCGATCCGCCCGCCGTCTGCTCTACGGGTGAATTCGACGGGTGGTCGGGCTGCGGATTCCGCAGGTCCGGGACCTGGCATGCCTATATGACGAATACCGCGCAAACACCGCCCGTTTCCCGGCCGTTGCCACCCTGGAGGTCTCATGCACGTGTCCGCGGAGCTGATCGGCGGCCTTCTCTCGCTCGTCGGCCTCGGAATCCTCACCTGTGCCAGCATCCGCAGCATCGGTCGGCGGGGGTCGTCGGTGGAGGGCTGGGACGGGGCGCCGGGGCGTGCGCGTCAGTAGGCTCGGACCGTCGACGGGGCGTCGGGGGGCCACCCGGAAGGGGGCCGGGCCCGCCGGACCGGCATGATGGTGCCCGGCGGCCCCCCGACAGGGGCCGCACGTGTTGCCCGTCGAGCCGAAAGAGGAAAATGAGCGGGACGTTCGCCTACGTCAGAGGGCTCGGAAGAAGAGTGGTGTAGAGCCGTGCACATTGTCATCATGGGCTGCGGGCGCGTTGGCTCCGCCCTCGCCCAGACCCTGGAACAGCAGGGGCACACGGTCGCCGTGATCGACCGCGACCCCACCTCCTTCCGACGTCTCGGTTCCTCGTTCGGTGGCCGCCGGGTCACCGGCATCGGCTTCGACCAGGACACCCTGCGCGAGGCGGGCATCGAGGACGCGGGTGCCTTCGCCGCCGTCTCCAGCGGGGACAACTCGAACATCATCGCCGCCCGCGTGGCGCGCGAGATGTTCGGCGTGGAGAACGTCGCCGCCCGCATCTACGACCCCCGCCGCGCCGAGGTCTACCAGCGCCTGGGCATCCCCACGGTGGCCACGGTCCGCTGGACGGCCGACCAGATGCTGCGCCGGCTGCTCCCCTCGGGCGCCGAGCCGCTGTGGCGCGACCCCACCGGCGGGGTCCAGCTCGCCGAGGTGCACACGTCCCCGTCCTGGGTCGGCCACAAGATCAGCCGGCTCCAGGAGGAGACGGGCGTGCGGGTGGCCTTCCTCACCCGGCTCGGGGAGGCGATCCTGCCCTCCTCGCAGACCGTGTTGCAGGAGGGTGACCTGGTGCACGTGATGATGCGCACCGACGAGGTCGACAAGGTCGAGGCGGCGTTCGCCAAGGGTCCCGAAGAGGAGGGCGGTCACTGATGAGGGTCGCCATTGCCGGAGCCGGCGCGGTCGGCCGTTCGATCGCGGGCGAGCTGCTGGAGAACGGCCACGAGGTCCTGCTCATCGACAAGGCGCCGACCGCCATCTCGGTCGAGCGCGTCCCGATGGCGGAGTGGCTGCTCGCCGACGCGTGCGAGATCACGTCCCTGGACGAGGCGGCCCTCCAGCGCTGCAACGTCGTGATCGCCGCCACGGGCGACGACAAGGTCAACCTGGTCGTCTCCCTGCTGGCCAAGACGGAGTACGGCGTTCCGCGCGTCGTCGCCCGGGTCAACAACCCGAAGAACGAGTGGCTGTTCAACGAGTCCTGGGGCGTGGACGTCGCCGTCTCCACCCCGCGGCTGATGTCGGCCCTGGTGGAGGAGGCGGTGAGCGTCGGCGACCTGGTCCGGCTGCTGCGCTTCAGCCACGGCGACGCCAACCTGGTCGAGCTGACGCTGCCGGAGGAGTCGGCCCTGGCCGGGATCCAGGTCGGTGACGTCGAGTGGCCCGAGGACACCTCGCTGGTGACCATCATCCGCGGCACCCGCGTGCTGACCCCGTCGCGGGAGGACTCGCTGGAGGCGGGCGACGAGCTGCTGTTCGTCGCGGCGCAGGCCCGCGAGGAGCAGCTGGAGGACCTGCTGTCGGCACGCCGCGGCGACCCGGCGCGCTGACGAGTACGGCGGGCGGTACGACGGGGGGGGGGGGGGGGCGGGGGCGGGGGGGCCC
>NZ_JBHXNW010000009.1:141095-153904 GCF_042717365.1 Streptomyces sp. NPDC058534 | reverse complement strand
CTTGTCGGCACGTGACCACCGCATGGCCGCTGGGGCTGGGCCATGCACGGCGGGGGGGCGCCCCCTTCGAAGGGGGCGCCCCAGCGCCGTACACACCGATCGGGCCGTCAGCCCATGAACTTCTTGAACTCGTCCGGCAGCTCGAAGTCCTGGCTGCCCTGCTGGGGCAGTCCGAGCGCGCCCCCGTTCTGCGCGGCGGCCGCGCGGCGGGCGGCCTCCTCCTGCTCCTGCTGCTTGCGCTTCATCGGGTTGCCGGAGCGCTGCTTGCCCTTGGCCTTCTTCTGCTGCTTCTTCTGCCGGCCGGGACCGCCGCCCATGCCCGGCATGCCCGGCATCCCCGGCATGCCGCCGCCCTGGGCCATCCGGGACATCATCTTGCGGGCCTCGAAGAAGCGCTCGACCAGGCCCTTGACCGCGCTGACGTCGACGCCGGAGCCCTTGGCGATACGGGCGCGGCGCGAGCCGTTGATGATCGTCGGCTCCAGACGCTCGGCCGGGGTCATCGACTTGATGATGGCGGCCGTGCGGTCGACGTCGCGCTCGTCGAGGTTGTTGATCTGGTCCTTCATCTGGCCCATGCCCGGAAGCATGCCGAGCAGCTTGGAGATGGAGCCCATCTTCCGGACCTGCTCCATCTGGGCCAGGAAGTCGTCCAGGGTGAAGTCCTGGCCCTTCTTGGACGCCAGCTTCGAGGCCATCGCCTCGGCTTCCTCCTGGCTGAACGTCTTCTCCGCCTGCTCGATCAGGGTGAGCAGGTCACCCATGTCGAGGATGCGGGAGGCCATCCGGTCCGGGTGGAAGGCGTCGAAGTCGTCGAGCTTCTCGCCGTTCGACGCGAACATGATCGGCTTGCCGGTCACCGAGGCGATCGACAGGGCCGCGCCACCACGCGCGTCGCCGTCGAGCTTGGAGAGCACCACGCCGTCGAAGCCGACGCCGTCACGGAAGGCCTCGGCGGTGTTGACGGCGTCCTGGCCGATCATCGCGTCGACGACGAACATGATCTCGTCCGGCGAGACGGCGTCGCGGATGTCCGCGGCCTGCCGCATCAGCTCCTGGTCGATGCCCAGGCGGCCGGCGGTGTCGACGATGACCAGGTCGTGGACCTTGGATTTGGCGAACTCGATGGAGTCCTTGGCGACCTTGACCGGGTCGCCGACGCCGTTGCCCGGCTCGGGCGCGTAGACCGCGACGCCGGCGCGCTCGGCGACGACGCTGAGCTGGTTGACGGCGTTGGGGCGCTGGAGGTCACAGGCGACCAGGAGCGGCGAGTGGCCCTGCTCCTTGAGCCAATGGCCGAGCTTGCCCGCGAGGGTGGTCTTACCGGCACCCTGCAGACCGGCCAGCATGATCACGGTCGGCGGCTGCTTGGCGAAGCGCAGGCGGCGGGTCTCACCGCCGAGGATGCCGACCAGTTCCTCGTTGACGATCTTGAGGACCTGCTGGGCGGGGTTGAGCGCCTTGGAGACCTCGGCGCCCAGGGAGCGTTCCTTGACGCTCTTGATGAACGCGCGCACCACGGGCAGGGCCACGTCGGCCTCAAGGAGCGCGATGCGGATCTCGCGGGCCGTGGCGTCGATGTCCGCCTCGGACAACCTGCCCTTGCCGCGGAGATTTTTGAAAGTCGCGCTGAGGCGGTCGGAGAGGGTATCGAACACGGTGGCGTCGGTCCTCGGAGTCGGGGGCGGTCTGAGCGTCTTCCAGGGTATCTGGCTCGGCAGGACATTCGTCCCCGCCCGCCGCATTCAGCGCCCCGCCGCTTCAGGAACGGCCCCGCAGCGCCTCCTCCAGGGTCCGCGCCACGTCCCCGGCCTCCTCCCCCGGCAGCCGCGCGCCCTCCGGGCCGGTGACGTAGAAGGCGTCCACCGCGTTCGAGCCGAGGGTCGAGGCGTGCGCGCTGCGTACCCGTACGCCGGCCGCCTCCAGCGCCCGTCCGAGCCGGAACAGCAGGCCCGGCGCGTCCTGGGCGCGGACCTCGATCACCGTGGCCAGCCTGGACGCGGCCGGGGCGACGGTCACCCGGGGCGGCGGCGGCTCCACACCCCGGCGCCGCGGATGGGCGGCGTCCCGCTCGGCGAGCCGGGTGGCGATGTCCAGGGTGCCGTCCAGGGCCCTGACCAGGTCGGCCCGGAGCCGGGCGGCCTGGGGCAGCGAGCCGTACTCGGCGGCGACCCGCCAGTCCAGGAGGAGGACGGAGCCCTCGACCCCGTCCGGCAGCGGCAGCGACCGCAGCTCCGCGGTGCGGACGGTCAGCCGGTGCATGGCCAGCACCCCGGCGACGGCCGGGAGCACGCCCTCCTGGTCGGGCACGGCGATGAGCAGCTCCACGCCGAGCGGCTCGGGACCGGCGACCGCCGCCGGATCGGCCGACGCCGGGTCGGCGGGCGGCTCGGGCTGGGCCCGCAGCGCCAGCACCGGCCCGCCCGTGCGGAACGCCTCGACGGCGAGCCGCTCCTGCTCGGCGGTGGGCGCGGCGGCCTCGGGCTCCTCCAGCGGGTCCCCGGCCAGCACCCCCGAGACCCGTTTCACCAGGTCGGCGACGAGGGAGCCGCGCCAGGACGACCAGGCGGCGGGGCCGGTGGCCAGCGCGTCCGCCTCGGTCAGCGCGTGCAGCAGCTCCAGGGTGTGCTCCGAGCCGACCGCGTCGGCGACCGCGCGCACGGTCGCCGGGTCGTCGAGGTCGCGCCGGGTGGCGGTCTCGACGAGCAGCAGGTGGTGCCGTACGAGGGTGGCGAGGACGGCCGTGTCCGCGCGGTCGAAGCCGATGCGGGCGGCCACGTCCCGGGCGATGGTCTCGCCGGCCACCGAGTGGTCGCCCGGCCAGCCCTTGCCGATGTCGTGCAGCAGCGCGGCGACCAGGAGCAGGTCGGGGCGGTGCACGCGGCGGGTGAACCCGGCGGCGCGGACGGCGGTCTCGATCAGGTGCCGGTCGACGGTCCACAGGTGCACGGCGTTGCGCTGCGGGCGGCAGCGCACCCGCTCCCAGTCGGGCAGCAGCCGGGTGACCAGGCCCTCGGCCTCCAGCGCCTCCCAGACCTGCACCGTGGGCCGGCCCGAGCCGAGCAGGGTCACCAGTTGCTCGCGGGCCTCGGCGGGCCAGGGCGTGGGCAGCGGCCGGGTGGTGGCCGCCAGGCGCCGGACGGCGTGCCGGGAGAGCGGCAGCCCGGCCTGTGCGGCGGCTGCCGCGGCACGCAGCGGGAGCACGGGATCGCGTTCGGGGCGCGCGGTGCGGGCGAGCACGGCCTCGCCGTCGTGCTCGACGACGCCCTCGGCGAGCGGGGACCGCTCCGGCGCCGGTTTCCCGCCGCCCAGCGCCCTCCCGTCGCCCACCACCGCCCTTCTGAGGAAGTCGCTCCGCTCCCTTGCCAGTTTGCGCAGCCGCGGCCGCACCGAGCGCGAACGCAGGACGCGCCCCACCTCGCGCCAGGTGACGTCGCCGGCGTACGAGATGACCCGCGCCGTCTCGTACACCTGCCGCAGCAGGGTGTCGGCGTCCAGCAGGCCCAGCTCGGCCGCCACCTGGTCCTGCTCCTGCAGCGCCAGCCGGTCGGTCGCCCGGCCGGTGGTCAGGTGGAGCGCGTCGCGTACGTCGAGCAGTCGGCGCCGGGCGTCGGCGAGTCCCTCGCGCGGGGCGTCGGCCAGCCAGGACGCGGCGACGGCGCGCAGGGCGGTGGCGTCGCGCAGGCCGCCCCGGGCCTCCTTGAGGTCGGGTTCCAGCAGGAACTGCAGCTCGCCCTGGCGCTCCGCGCGCTCGGCGCACAGTTCCCGGAGTTCGGGGAGGCGCTTGGGGGCCTGGTTGCGCCAGTCGGCGAGGACGGTGGTGCGCAGGGAAGCGGTCAGGCCGAGGTCTCCGGCGAGGTGGCGGGCGTCCAGGAGACCGAGTTGGACTTTCAGATCCTCCCCCGCGGTCTTCCGGGCCTGCGCCGGGGTGCGTACGGAGTGGTCGAGGTCGAGGCCGAGGTCCCAGACGGGGTACCAGAGGCGGTCGGCGAGGGCGGCGACCGCCTTGTCGTCGCTCCCGTCGTGCAGCAGGAGCAGGTCCAGGTCGCTGCGCGGGGACAGCTCACCGCGCCCGTAGCCGCCGACCGCGACGAGCGAGACCCCCTTGCCCGGCCCGCCGGTGCCCGCGTCGAAGAGGCCCGACAGCCAGCCGTCCGTCAGTTCGGCGAGGGCCGAACGGCGCGGCGGCCCGGACCGCGCCCCCTCGGTGAGGAGGCTCAGCCGGGCCGCCGCGTAGCCGCCGGGTCCCGAGTCCTCTGCTTCTTTCGTCACGTCCGTACTCGTCACCCGGCGACTCCTGTTCTGGTTTCCCGCCTCAGAGGGCGTCCGGACCGCGCTCGCCGGTCCGCACCCGTACGGCCGTGTCGACCGGGACGGACCACACCTTGCCGTCACCGATCTTGCCGGTGCGGGCCGCCTTGACCACGACCTCGATCAGCTGGTCGGCGTCGTCGTCCTCGACCAGCACCTCGACGCGGATCTTGGGCACCAGGTCGACGGTGTACTCGGCGCCCCGGTAGACCTCGGTGTGGCCGCGCTGGCGGCCGTAGCCGCTGGCCTCGGTGACGGTCAGGCCGTGGACCCCGAAGGCCTGGAGGGCCTCCTTGATCTCGTCGAGCCGGTGCGGCTTGACGACGGCGGTGATGAGCTTCATGCGTCCACCTTCTTGCTCGCGGTCTGCGTGGCCGCCGAGGCGGCCGTGGCGGCGGTCGTCCGGGCGGTACCGCCGCCGGCACCGCTGAAGTCGTATGCGGTCTCGGCGTGCTCGGCCTGGTCGATGCCGGTCACCTCGTCGTCCTCCGGTACCCGCATGCCGATGGTCTTGTGCAGGATGAAGGCGAGGATGGCAGAGACGACCAGGGAGTAGGCGAGCACCCCGAAGACACCGGCGCACTGCTTCCAGAACTGGTCCAGGCCGCCGCCGTAGAAGAGGCCCTCGACGTCGGACTGGCCCTTGCCGGAGGCGAAGAAGCCGACGAGGAGGGAGCCGAGGATGCCGCCGACGAGGTGGACGCCGACCACGTCGAGGGAGTCGTCGTAGCCGAACCTGTACTTCAGGCCGACCGCCATGGCGCACAGCACACCGGCGATGACGCCGATGGCGATCGCGCCGAGCGGGGAGACCGCGCCGCCCGCCGGGGTGATGGCGACCAGGCCGGAGACGGCGCCGGAGGCCGCGCCCAGGGTGGTGAAGGCGCCGTGCCGGATCTTCTCGTAGGCGAGCCAGCCGAGGACGGCGGCACCGGTGGCCACCTGCGTGTTGACGAACATCAGCGCGCCCACGCCGTCGTCGTTGCCGAGCCAGGAGCCGGCGTTGAAGCCGAACCAGCCGAACCACAGCAGACCGGCGCCGAGCATGACCAGCGGCAGGCTGTGCGGGCGCATCGGGTCCTTCTTGAACCCGACCCGCTTGCCGATCACCAGGATCACGCCGAGGGCCGCGGCACCGGCGTTGATGTGCACGGCCGTACCGCCGGCGAAGTCGATCACGCCCAGCTCGAAGGCCCAGCCGCCGGCGCCCCAGACCCAGTGCGCGACCGGGAAGTAGACGACCGTGGCCCACAGGGCGATGAACAGCGCCCAGGCGGTGAACTTCACCCGGTCCGCGAGGGCGCCGCTGATCAGGGCGGGTGTGAGCACCGCGAACATCAGCTGGAAGACCAGGAAGACGAAGACGGGGATGGTGTAGCCGTCCCACAGCTCGGTCAGGCCGATGTTGCTGAGGCCGACCCAGTCGGAGTTCCAGCCGACGATGCCGCCGGTGTCGGTGCCGAACGCCATGGAGAAGCCGTACAGCACCCACAGGACGGTGACGATGCCGAGGCTGATGAAGCTCATCATCAGCATGTTCAGGGTGCTCTTGACGCGGACCATGCCTCCGTAGAAGAAGGCCAGGGCCGGCGTCATGAGCATCACCAGGGCGGAGCAGATGAGCATGAAGCCTGTGTTGGCGGCAGAGAGCTCCGTCTCTGCGGCAAGCGTGATGGCTGGAGCCATCGGCGTCTCCTCGTCGTTGGTACGGCCCCGTGCGGGCGAAGCCTGGGCGGGACTGAGGGGGCGGGCCGGTTATGCGCCAGACATTGACGCAGCGCGGTTTCGGTCGGTGCCCCTCGTTGTTTCGCCGCCGTGACGAAGGCGCCGTGCGTGTTACGCATGGGTGAACTGCCGGTTCGCGGGCCGGGCCGCCGTTATCGTGACGCAACCGTCCCGGCGATCGCCGCAACCATCAATTGAGCAACCCCTACGGCGAGCAACCAGGTCCGCGAGAGCGGCGCCGGTTTAGGCGCAAAAAGGGGTCCGGCCGCGGCGGCCTCCGAATGACCTGGCATGGGGGAGCCGAGTCGGGCAGTTCGGGAGGGCCGGCCGCGGCCGGGGTCGGTGGGTGTCAGACCGCTTCGGCGGTCTCCGGAAGCTCGACGGCGAGCCGCTCGGTGAGGTCGACGATCTCCCCGAGGTCGCCGAAATCGCGTACGGCCGTGTCGACGGTTTTCCTGATGCGGGTGTTGACGCGTTCGGAGCGGACCTTCTTGGCGATGCGCATGGCCTCGACGGCCACGACGGTGCTCTCCTCGGGTTCGCGGCGCAGCAGGTGCACGGTGGCCATGCCGATCAGGTTGAGCGCGTAGGAGCGCTGGTGCTCGTCGTCCTTGGCGAACAGCTCCACGGCCCGGCGCATCAGGGGGTCGGCCAGAGAGGCGTAGGCGGGGCTGCGGCCGGCCACGTAGGCGAGGTCGCGGAAGGAGTGGCTGTTCTCGCCGTAGAGCTCGGCCTCGGAGAAGAAGCGGATCCAGTCGGGGTCCGGCTCGTCCCACTCGTCGGTCTCGGCGAAGGTGTCCTCGGCCATGCGCACCGCGCGCTTGCAGCGGCCGGGCTGTCCCATGTTGGCGTAGGCGCGGGCCTCCATCGCGTACAGCATCGACTGGGTGCGGGGGCTCGCGC
Organism: Streptomyces sp. NPDC058534; assembly: GCF_042717365.1. NCBI lineage: Bacteria > Bacillati > Actinomycetota > Actinomycetes > Kitasatosporales > Streptomycetaceae > Streptomyces > Streptomyces sp. NPDC058534. Next base: position 146,965 of record NZ_JBHXNW010000009.1, on the reverse strand, counting down.
AGTCCCGGCTGCCGTACTGCGCGAGGTGGACCAGCTCCAGGGCGTCGTCGGGCCGGCCGAGGTGGATCATCTGGCGGCTCATGCTGGAGAGGATGTACGAGCCGAGCGGCCGGTCCCCCGCCTCCTTGGCGGCGTGCAGGGCGAGCACGAAGTACTTCTGCGCGGTGGGCTGGAGCCCGACGTCGTACGACATCCAGCCGGCCAGCTCGGCCAGCTCGGCGGCGACCTTGAACAGCTTGGCGCGGGTGGACTCGGTCTGGGGTTCCTGGAGCAGGTCGGTCACCTCGTGCAGCTGGCCGACCACCGCCTTGCGGCGCAGGCCGCCGCCGCACTGGGCGTCCCAGCGGCGGAACATCACGGCGGTGGACTCCAGCAGCTCCAGCTCCGGGCGGGACAGCCGGCCGCGCGCGCGGGAGGCGGGAGCGGGCTCGCGGCCGACGGACGGGGCGGCCGGGGGCGAGGGGACGAGCCAGCGCTGCATGGGCTCGATGAGGGACGGGCCCGCGGAGAGGGCCAGCGAGCTGCCGAGGAAGCCGCGCCGCGCCAGCATGAGGTCGCTGCGTGAGAACTCGCTGAGCAGGGCCACGGTCTGCGGGCCCGTCCAGGGCAGGTCGACCCCGGTAGCGGAGGGCGTCGGGCGGGTGGAGCGCAGGCCCAGGTCCTCGACGGAGACGACGACACCGAAGCGCTCGGAGAACAGCTCGGACAGGATCCGCGGGATCGGCTCGCGCGGATTCTCGCCGTCCAGCCAGCGGCGCACCCGGGAGGTGTCGGTGGAGATGTGGCCGGCGCCCAGCTGACGGGCCCGGCGGTTGACCTGGCGGGCCAGTTCGCCCTTGGACCAGCCGCTGCGGGCGAACCACGAAGTGAGCAGCTCGTTCGGGCGCTTGTCAGCGTGCGACGCGCTTCCCGCGCTCGTACCGCTTCCGCCGTTGCCGCTCACTGGAACGCCCCCATCCCTGAGACCACCTGTCGCCGAGTGCGCCAAGCCCTATCAGAATGCCGGTGGCCCGGGCCCTCCGTCCGGCGGTTGCCACCCTTCGAACGGAAAGCCGAGTTGCCTCCGGCATACCCACAAGTGCATGTGCCCCACGGCTCCATGCACACAAAGTAGTCCTACGATCACTCGTCCAGCCATGGCGATTGCGGAATCGCCACCATTCGCCACCCCTTCGAATGAACTCCCCCCGGCCGGTACGCGATTCACTTGACATAGGCCAACCGGGAGTAGGTGCAAGGGCGCACACCGGGGCGTGCGCCATCGGGCACACCACCCCGGAGTGCTTCCGGACGCTGTCTGAACCGCGTCGCACTGGGGAGTTGGAAGCAGAGAGTCACGTTTCACGTCCGTTGCGTAACCGCCGCTGCGTCGGACCCGTTGGAGGGGGCATGGGCTTCACGATCGGCATCGGCAGCAGTCGGGGCATGCGCGAGATCCGGTCCGGTGCGCGCCGCCGCGGCCGTGCCGCCGAGTGCACCGTCGTGGCCGAGTTCACCGGGCTGTGGGGCTGGGACGTGGTGCCCGGCGCCCGGACCGCGGCGGGTGCCTGCTCGTGCGGGCGGTCCGACTGCCCGGCACCGGGCGCGCATCCGCTGGACTTCGCCCCCCGGGTGCCCGCCGGATCGACCCTGGACGGGGCGGGCGAGGCCTGGGCCCAGTTCCCGGGTGCCGCGGTGATGCTGCCGGTCGGGCGGACCTTCGACGTGATCGAGGTCGCCGAGGCCGCCGGGCTGCGGGCGCTGACCCGGCTGGAGCGCATGGGCCTCCCGCTCGGTCCGGTCGCGGCGACCCCCGAGGGCCGCGCCCACTTCTTCGTCGCCCCGGGCGCCGCCGCCGAACTGCCCCGGCTGCTCTACCGGCTGGGCTGGGACGACCCGTCCGCCCTCGACCTGCGCGGCCTCGGTTCCGGTACGCACATCACGGCGCCGCCCTCCGACCGCGGCGGCCGGGGCCCGGTGCGCTGGCTGCGCCACCCGGACCTCGACTCGGCCACCAAGCCGCCGGCGGCCCGTCTGCTGCTGGGGACGCTGGCGTACGTGGCCCATCGCTCGCGGGCGTAGGCGGCCGTCCGCTCCGGCGCGGAGCACGTACGGCGACCCGGCGCGGAGGCCCGTACGGCGACGGCGGCGGCCCACCCGCCACGATGCGCCCGGCCCGCCTACGACGGCGCGAGCGCGTCCCGTGCGGCGATGAGCCCACGCCCGCTACGACGAAGCGCCCGCCCCCGGCATGATCCCGGGGGACGGGCGCTCGCGTGCGTCCGAGTCCGCTCTGGTTCGTCGCGTCTCGCGGGTCACTCTCCGATGAGGGCGTCCACGAAGGCCGCGGGCTCGAACGGGGCGAGGTCGTCCGCGCCCTCGCCGAGCCCGATCAGCTTGACCGGCACGCCCAGCTCGCGCTGTACGGCGACCACGATGCCGCCCTTGGCCGTGCCGTCCAGCTTGGTGAGCACGATGCCGGTGATGTTGACGACCTCGGCGAAGACCCGGGCCTGGATCAGACCGTTCTGGCCGGTGGTGGCGTCGAGCACGAGCAGCACCTCGTCCAGCGGGGCGTGCTTCTCCACGACGCGCTTGACCTTGCCCAGCTCGTCCATGAGGCCGGTCTTGGTGTGCAGGCGGCCGGCGGTGTCGATGAGTACGACGTCCGAGCCCAGCTCCTTGCCCTCCTTGACCGCGTCGAAGGCGACGGAGGCCGGGTCGCCGGCCTCCGGACCGCGTACGGTGTGCGCGCCGACCCGCTCGCCCCAGGTCTGCAGCTGGTCCGCGGCGGCGGCACGGAAGGTGTCCGCGGCGCCGAGGACGACACTGCGGCCGTCGGCGACCAGGACGCGGGCGAGCTTGCCGGTGGTGGTGGTCTTGCCGGTGCCGTTGACGCCGACGACCATCACGATGCCGGGCTTGCTGTTCGGCGGCTCGGTCTTGACCTCGCGGTCCATGTCGGGGCCGACCAGGGTGATCAGCTCCTCGCGCAGCAGGGCGCGCAGCTCCTCGGGCGTGCGGGTGCCGAGCACCTTCACCCGCTCGCGCAGCCGCTCGACCAGCTCCTGGGTGGGCTGCACGCCGACGTCGGCGGTGAGCAGCGTGTCCTCGATCTCCTCCCAGGTGTCGTCGTCGAGGTGCTCCCGGGAGAGCAGGGTGAGCAGGCCCTTGCCGAGGGCGTTCTGCGATCGGGAGAGGCGGGAACGGAGCCGGACCAGACGGCCGGCGGTGGGCTCGGGAACCTCGATCTGCGGGATCTCGAGCTCTTCGACGACGGGCGGCTCCTCGACGGTGGCGGTGCCGCCGTCCGGGAGGTCGACCTCCTCTATCGTCCGGCGCGGTTCGTCGCGCGGCGTCTCGGCCTCTTCGCCGACGTGCGGCTCGGCCGGAGGGGCGGTGATGTCGGGCGTGGCGGGAGGCGGCGGAGGCAGCTGCTTCTTGCGGCGACTGCCCACGATCAGCCCGCCGAGCGCGCCGATCACGACCACGGCGATGACTACAGCAAGGATGAGGATTTCCATAACGGCTCCAGTATGCGTGACCCCTGCGCCGGCCCTTCGTTGCTCAGCGGGGCAGGCGTGCCCCCGGGCCGGGCTGGCCCGCCACCTGGCTCATGGCCGGTGGGAAGCCCATTCGGGCGGAGTCACAACGCGTCCAGTATCAGCGTCCCGCTGAGGCACGGAACGACGCGTCCTGGTGCGCTGAAGCGCACCGAAGGCGTGGCATGGCTCATGAGGTGAACCGTGCCACGCCTTCCGCGTGCGTCCGGTACAGCTCCCATGGGAATCGCAGCAGGCACCACTTGTGCATTCCCCCAAAGGACAAAGGCCCCTGGAGGGCAGGAGTCGGATCAAAGTACGATGGAGGAGGCCGCGTCAACGCGCGTAGAGTCCCGACCACCCCCTCTTCTCCCACGATCGAGGCACGGACCCCCCACATGAGCAAGACCGCCGAGAACGAAGGCGCCCTGGAAACCCGTGGCATCGAGCAGGTGCCCGACCACGAGCGCACCGCCCGGACCCGTGAACTCTTCCCGACCTGGGTCGGCGCCAACATCAGCGTGCTGCTGCTCACGATGGGCGCGAGCCTCGTCGTGGCGTACCGGCTCAGCTTCTGGCAGGCGCTGGTCGTCGCGGCCGCCGCGCCGGTCGTGTCGTACGGCCTGGTCGGGCTGATCGGCATCGCCGGCAAGCGCGGCGGGGCTCCGGGCATGGCGCTGTCGCGGGCCGTGTTCGGCCAGCGGGGCAATCTGCTGCCGGGTTCGCTGATCTGGGTCGCCCGCTGGGGCTGGGAGACGATCAACGCGGTGACCGGGGCGTACGCGGTGCTCACCGTGCTGGACATCGTGTTCGGCATCCGGGCCAACAGCGTGCTGGACATGGTGACGCTGCTCGCCTTCGTCGTGGCGACGTTCGCGATCTCGGGGCTGGGGATCAACGCCGTCCAGAAGTGCAACAAGTACGCGACGTACCTCTTCGGCGCCTTCTCTGTGCTGGTCCTCGGCTACCTCGTCGTCGACACCGACTGGTCCGCGGTCTTCGACCGGTCCGCCGGTTCGGTGGCCGCGATGATCACCGGCGTCGGTCTGATCGCGGCCGGCGGCGTCAGCTGGATCCCGTCCGCCCCGGACTTCACGCGCTACCTGCCGCGCACGGCGTCCTCGAAGGGCATCGTGGGCGTGACCGTCGGCGGCGCCGGCATCGTCGTCCTGCCCATGGTGCTGATGGGCATGATCATGGCCGTCTCCACGCCGGACCTGGCCTCGGCCTCCGACCCGGTCTCCTTCCTCGGTGAGATCCTGCCGACCTGGATCGCGGTGCCGTACCTGATCATCGCGCTGATCGGCATGCTGCTGATCAACTCGATGTCCATGTACTCGGCCGGCTTCACGGCCCAGACCCTGGGCTTCACCGTCCCGCGCCACTGGGCGGTCTCGGTCAACGCGGTGATCTCGCTGATCTTCGGCGGTGTGCTGATGCTGGTGGCGACCAGCTTCATGGGCTCCTTCATCGCCTTCCTGTCGCTGCTCGCGGTCGCTTTCTCCGCGTGGGTGGGCGTCTTCGGCGCGGACATGCTGCGCCGCAAGGAGTACGACGGCGAGGCCCTGGCCGACACCGGCCGGACCAGCGCCTACTGGTACCGCGGCGGTTTCTCACCCGCGGCCGTCGCCGCCTGGGCGGTGGGCCTGGCCGCGGGCCTGATGTTCACCACCTCCGACTGGTTCACCGGCCCCCTCGCCGCGAACAACGTCATCGGCGAGTACGGCCTTGGCTGGGTCGCCACGGTCGTCATCTCCGGCCTGCTGTACGTCGTACTGCCGAAGCCGGCCGTGGTCGTCCCGGCGGCAACGTCGGACCGGACCGAGCAGCCGGAGTCCGTGACCGTCTGACGCCCACCCCTGGATGAGCCCGCGCCCCCTGCACCACATGGTGGAGGGGGCGCCGTCGTCTCCGCCGCGAATGCCGAGGCCCGCCCCGCCCAAGCCGGGTCGCCACGCCACCCGGACCGCACGCTGCAAGGAAGGCCGGTGCCTACGCCGCCAGGGCCGACAGCCGCCCAGCCCGGGGAACCCGTGGCGAGCGGCCACAGCACCCGTACCGCACGGAGGGGGCCGGCGCCTACGCCGCCGACGCCCGACCGCCACCCCGCCCACGGAACCCGTGGCCCTGCTGCCACTCCAAGCGGACCGCACACCAGACACCCGGCCGCCCGTCCCCGCGCCCGCCCCCAGGCCCCCCGACAAACCCGCTCGCCCCCGACCCGCCCACGGACACGGCAGACCGCCGCCCCCGGTCCGGGCGAGGGCCCCGGCTGCCGTTCGCGGTGGCCGCGACCGGTCCGCGCGGGCTGCGACTCGCGGCACAGTACGGACAGGCGTGGGTGACCAC
>NZ_JBHXNW010000009.1:131847-141085 GCF_042717365.1 Streptomyces sp. NPDC058534 | reverse complement strand
GGGCGGGGGCGGCGGACGGTGCGGGGAGAGGGCAGCGGGGACTTGGCCCTGCTCCCCGGGTTCGGGGCGGGGCGGTCAGCCCATCTCCTCCAGGGCCTTGCCCTTCGTCTCCTTCACGAACTTCAGGACGAAGGGGATGGAGAGCGCGGCGAAGATCGTGTAGATCACGTACGTGCCGGACAGGTTCCACTCGGCCAGCGACGGAAAGCTCGCGGTGATGGCCCAGTTGGCGATCCACTGCGCGGAGGCGGCCACGCCCAGCGCGGCGGCGCGGATCCGGTTCGGGAACATCTCGCCGAGGAAGACCCAGACGACCACACCCCATGACAGGGCGAAGAAGAGCACGAACAGGTGGGCGGCGATCAGGGCGACCCAGCCCTGCGTGGCCGGGAGCGCGCCGTCGACCAGGTCGGAGGAGAAGGCCCAGGCCTCCAGCGCCAGCGCGATCACCATGCCGACCGAGCCGATGAGGGCGAGCGGCTTGCGGCCGACGCGGTCCACGAAGATCATCGCGATCACGGTGCCGACGATGTTGATGATCGAGGTCGTGAACGAGTAGAAGAACGACTGCGTCGGGTCGACGCCCACCGACTGCCACAGAGTCGACGAGTAGTAGAAGGCGACGTTGATGCCGACGAACTGCTGGAAGACCGACAGGCCGATACCGATCCAGACGATCGGCTTGAAGAAGAAGCTGCCGCCGAGCAGGTCCTTGAAGGAGGACTTCTCCTCGCGGTGCATCGCGTGCTCGATCTCGGCGACGCGGGCGTCGAAGTCCACGTCCTTGCCCTCGATCTCTTCGAGGATCTCCTTGGCGCGCTCGTGCTTGCCGACGGAGACCAGGAACCGCGGGGACTCCGGGATGGCGAAGGAGAGCAGGCCGTAGACGATCGCCGGGACGACCATGACGCCGAGCATGACCTGCCAGGCCTCCAGGCCCATCAGCTCACCGCGCTGGTCACCGCCGGCGGCGTTCAGCAGACCCCAGTTGACCAGCTGCGACACCGCGATGCCGAAGACGATCGCGGCCTGCTGGAAGGAGGCGAGCCGGCCGCGGTAGGCGGGCGGGGAGACCTCGGCGATGTAGGCGGGGCCGATCACGGAAGCCATGCCGATGGCGAAGCCGCCGACCACGCGCCACATGGCGAGGTCCCACAGCGCGAAGGGCAGCGCGGAGCCGATGGCGCTGACGGTGAAGAGGACCGCCGCGATCTGCATGCAGCGGATACGGCCGATCCGGTCGGCTATCCGGCCGGCGGTGGCGGCGCCGATGGCACAGCCGATCAGCGCGACGGCGATGACCTGGGCCAGTACCGCGGAGCCGACGTCGTAGCGGTCCCGGATGGCCTCGACGGCACCGTTGATCACGGAACTGTCGTAGCCGAAGAGGAAACCGCCCATCGCGGCCGCCGCCGCGATGAAGATGACGTGCCCGAGATGCTCGGGGTGAGCCGTCCTGGCTCCTGAACTGGCTGCCTGCACTGTGCGGGACACGTGTACTCCTCGGGCTACCGGCAACGCCGCCGGGGCGGATCGCCTTCGGGCACCCTGAAAGGAACCTGAAGGTAAAAGCAACGTTGCAGAGACTATGCCTTCAAGTATCGAAGTCAATAGGACGGGTGCTGTGAGTTTTTAGGTGCCTCAGTACACGATGCATCCAAGCTTCGCGTTCAAGAGTTGAAGTAATTGAGTCAGGACTAGCGCAGTCGCTGACTGATGACCTTCGACACACCGTCACCTTGCATGGACACGCCATACAGCGCGTCGGCGACCTCCATCGTCCGCTTCTGGTGCGTGATGACGATGAGCTGTGAGGCCTCCTGCAGCTCCTGCATGATCCGGATGAGTCGCTGGAGGTTGGTGTCGTCGAGCGCCGCCTCGACCTCGTCCATGACGTAGAACGGGCTGGGCCGCGCCTTGAAGATCGACACCAGCATCGCCACCGCGGTCAGCGAACGCTCCCCGCCGGAGAGCAGCGAGAGCCGCTTGACCTTCTTCCCCGGTGGCCGTGCCTCGACGTCCACGCCCGTGGTCAGCATGTTGTCGGGGTCGGTCAGGATCAGCCGCCCGTCACCGCCCGGGAAGAGCCGGCCGAAGACACCCTCGAACTCCCGGGCCGTGTCCCGGAATGCCTCGGTGAAGACCTGCTCGACGCGTTCGTCGACCTCCTTGACGACCTGGAGCAGGTCGGCGCGGGTCTTCTTCAGGTCCTCCAGCTGCTCGCTGAGGAACTGGTGCCGCTCCTCCAGCGCCGCGAACTCCTCCAGGGCCAGCGGATTGACCTTGCCCAGCTGCTGGTAGGCACGCTCGGCTGCCTTCAGGCGCTTCTCCTGCTCGGCGCGGACGAACGGGCGTGGGCGGTTGCGTGGGTGCTCGCCCGCGGCGGAGCCGCTGTCGGATTCAGTCTCGGGGAGTTCCTCGCCCTCGGCGGGGGGCGAGGGCGGCACCTCCTGATGGGGACCGTACTCGTCCGCCAGCCCCGCCGGTTCCACACCGAGTTCCTCCAGCGCCTTGGTCTCCAGCTGCTCGATGCGCAGCCGCTTCTCGGCGCCGAGTACCTCCCCCCGGTGAACCGAATCCGTCAACTTGTCGAGCTCCGCCTTGAGGTCGCGCCCCGCGGTGCGCTCGGCGGTCAGTTCCTGCTCGCGCCGGGCCTTGGCCGCCTCGGCGACGGTGCGCTCATCGTCGGCGCGGGTCAGCGAGACCTCGACGTGGGCGAGCAGTTGCCGGGCGCCGGCGGCGACCGCCTCGGCGACGGCCGCCTCGTGCCGCAGCCTGGCCCGGCGCTGTTCGGCACGCGCGCGTGCCTCGCGTTCGGCGCGGGCGGCCCGGTCCAGGGAGTCGGCCCGTCCGGCGAGGCCCTTGACCCGCTCCTCGTGGGTACGGACCTGGAGGCGGGCCTCCATCTCGGTCTGGCGGGCGTTGGCGCCGTCGGCGGCGAGCCGGTCGCGCGCGGAGGTGTCGGGCTCCTCCTCCCCTCTTTCCCCGAAGGGGGCACTCTCCTCGGCCACGGCCAGCCTCTCGGCCAGTTCCTCCACGTCCATCAGCGCCTTGTCCAGCGCCTCCTGCGCCCGCGCCGCCGCCGCGGTGGACCGTTCCGCCTCACCGGCGGCGCCCCGTGCCTGGCCCGCGAGCCGGCCCAGCTGCTGCGCGACGGACGACTTCTCCCGGTCGGCGGCCCGGCGCCGCTCCCCCAGCTCCTCGACGAGGCCCGCGCACTCCCGGCGCCGGGCGACGGCCACGTCCTGCGCCCCGGCCAGCTCCTCGCACCGCACGGCCAGTTCCTCCAGCTCGGCGGCGGCCCGGTCCACGGACGCCTGCACCTCCAGGAGGCTGGGCGCCCCGGCGGACCCGCCCTGCGCGAAGTGCGCGCCGAGCAGGTCGCCGTCGGCGGTCACCGCGGTCAGCCCGGGCCGGGCGTAGACGAGGTCCTCGGCGTCCTCCAGGGTGGCGACGACGACGATCCCGCGCAGCAGCCGCCGCACGGCGGGCATCAGGTCGGACGGGCCGCGGACGAGGTCGGCGGCGTACGACGCCCCGTCGCCGCGTGGTTCCTCCGGTACGTCGTCGGGGCCGCCGGCGAGCAGCAGGGCGGCCCGGCCGGCGTCCTGCTTGCGCAGCAGGCGGATGGCGTCGGCGGCGGCCGCCGGTGAGGTGACCGCGAGGGCGTCGGCGGCGGCACCGAAGGCGGCGGCCAGGGCGACCTCGTGACCGGGCGTCACGGTGAGCAGTTCGGCGGCCGGGCCCAGCAGGCCGGTGAGCCGGTCCTTGGCGGCGAGCACCGCTCCGGTGCCGTCCTTGCGGCGCAGTCCGAGGGCCAGCGCCTCGTGGCGGGCCCGTGTCGCCGCGCGCTCGCGCTCCGCCACGGTGGCCGCCTCACGGGCGGCACCGAGCGCGGCCTCCGCTTCGGCCAGCCCGCGCTTGGCGGCGTCGTGCCGCTCGGCGAGTTCCTGGTCGTCGGCGTCGAGGCCGTCGACCTCGGCCTGGAGCGTCTCATACTCCTCCTGGGCGGCGGCGGCGCGTTCCCGGGACTCGTCCCTGGCCTCGGCCAGCCGCTCGATCTCGGCCTGCGCCGAGGCGGCACGCGAACGTGCGGCGCCGACCTGGCCGCTGAGCCGGGCCAGCCCCTCACGGCGGTCGGCGATCGCCCGCGCGGCGTCCTTGAGGCGGCGCTCCTCCTGAGCCAGCTCGCGTTCGAGGTCCGCGCGGTGGGCGACGGTGTCCTCCAGGGCGTGCTCGGCCGCCTCCAGGGCCGCTTCGAGTTCCGCCTCCTGCTCGCGGACGCGGGCGGCCTCGCGCTCCAGCTCCTCCGGGTCGCGGCCGCGGCGCTCCTCGGGGGGCACGGAGGTGGCGCTCTTCACCCGTGCCTCGGCCAGCGAGACGGTGCCGCGCACCCGCTCGGCGAGCTGGGACAGCTCGTACCAGGTCTGCTGGGCGCGCTGGAGGCGCGGGGTCAGCCGGCGGACCTCGTCCTCCAGGTCGGCCTCGCGGCGCAGCGCCTTACCCAGTTCCCGTTCGGCGGCCTCCTTGCGCTCCTTGAGCGCGGCCTCGTCGGCGATCTCGGCCTGGAGCGCCTGACGCAGCCGTACGAGGTCGTCGGCGAGGAGCCTGAGGCGCGCGTCCCGCAGGTCGGCCTGGATGACGGCGGCCCGGCGCGCCACCGCGGCCTGCCGGCCCAGCGGCTTGAGCTGGCGCCGCAGCTCGTCGGTGAGGTCCTGCACGCGCGCGAGGTTGGCCTGCATCGCGTCCAGTTTCCTGAGCGCCTTCTCCTTGCGCTTGCGGTGCTTGAGGACGCCCGCGGCCTCCTCGATGAAGGCGCGGCGGCCCATCGGGTCGGCGTGCAGGACGGAGTCGAGCTGGCCCTGACCGACGATGACGTGCATCTCGCGGCCGATGCCGGAGTCGGACAGGAGTTCCTGGATGTCGAGGAGACGGCAGGTGTCGCCGTTGATCTGGTACTCGCTGCCGCCGTTGCGGAACATGATCCGCGTGATGGTGACCTCGGCGTACTCGATGGGCAGCGCCCCGTCGGAGTTGTCGATGGTCAGTGACACCTCGGCCCGGCCGAGCGGGGGGCGGCCGGTGGTGCCGGCGAAGATGACGTCCTCCATCTTGCCGCCGCGCAGCGACTTGGCGCCCTGTTCGCCCATGACCCAGCTGAGCGCGTCGACGACGTTGGACTTGCCCGAGCCGTTCGGTCCGACGACGCAGGTGATACCGGGCTCGAACCGGAGCGTGGTCGCCGAGGCGAACGATTTGAACCCGCGCAGGGTCAGGGCCTTCAGGTGCACGCCGCCGGACTCTACCTTTCGGGGGTGTCTCACTCCATGAACCGGTGAACCGCCGCGGTTTCACCGGTGAACGTGCAGGGCACATCAGACGTTGAAGAGGGTGAAAGGATGCGCGGGGCAGGGAAGTCCGGACGGACGCGGGCGCTGAAACGGGGGCAGGAAAGAAAGAAGGGACGCCGAAGCGTCCCTTGCAGACTCTGACACCTAGCGGTTGTACGGGCAGGCCCGACCACTGCGTGCCGTGCGTGGAGCGATGCAGTGATCAGGTGAGCGCAGGCTCCGCCTGGTGTGCGTCAACGCTCTCCATGCTCTCCATGATCCTGTCGTGAGAAGCGGCAGCCGCCAGCACGTCGTTCTCCGCCTGGATTCGTCCGAGCTCGGATTCCAGGTCCTGGACGCGCTGCTGGAGCCGTCGCATCTCGGCGAGGAGTCGAGGGTCGGAGCCGCCGACGTAACCGAGAAGCGCCTTTGCCATGATGGATGGTCCTCCACAATGAGTGACCGACCGAAGCGGTGCGGGTCGTGAGGGATTCGCACCCGCGGTGCTTGGCACTTTGGAGTTTTTACTGCTGTTCAACCATGCCAAACAGCTAAGGTGCGCGGGGCTTTCAGCGTCTCACCAAAAAGTTTGACGGTCAACACGATCACGCCCCGTATCGACGGGCGTCCGGGGGCATGCGGCCGGGAAACGGCGACGCTGCGACTCCTGCGGGCCCCTCGGGGCGTGGCGATCATTCTGGTTGCGGAGCCTCCCACGACGGGCCGTCCTTGGCAACCACCTGCCCGTTTTCGCTCCGGCCACCCCTGTGGGGAGGGTCGGACCGGGCGCCGGGGAGATCTCGGACGGCGCGGTGTCAGCGGACGGCGAAGCCGTCATAGCCGCCGCGAGGTGTGTCCCAGATCTCGGTGACGCCGTCCACGCGTCCGGGCGTGTCGTCGCCGTGCAGCCAGTCGAGGAGCCCTTCGCAGCGCTCCCGCGGTCCCTCGGCGACGACCTGGACGCGGCCGTCGGCCAGGTTGAGAGCAAAACCACTCATGCCGCCCAGTTCCAGCGCCCTGGCCCGTGTGAACCAGCGGAAACCCACGCCCTGAACCTGTCCGCGCACCCACGCGACCAGTCGTACATCCTCGCTCATGACTGCAACCTAACCAGTCAATGTCTCGCCGGACACTTCACCCCCTGGCGCCATGCGGTACCGTCCCCACCCAATGAATCTCACCTGAAACTCACTCGAACGTGTGAGTTCGGTGTTGATCGTGAGGACGCGTCGCCCGCGTCGCCAGCGACGACGAGGACGAGGAAGGCCAGGACATGGGACGCCACCGACGCTCCGCCGCCGGCCGCGCCGCCACGGGCCGCGCCGCGGGGGGCCATCAGCCGGACGGTGCGACGGGACGGGGCCGCGACCCGCGCACACCGGACGCGGGCGACCGCCCGACGATGGGGATCGCGCCCTATCTGAACCCCGAGGCGTACGCCGAGGTCCGCGCCAGGAGCGACGCCTACCTGTACGCGGACCACCCCGACGGCGAAGGCCCGCAGGCCGGCCGCACGGTCGCCTTCCCCAGTGACGGGTACGCCCCCGAGGGCGGCCCGCAGCCCGCGGGAGGGCACCGCAGGCGCCGGAAGAAGGCCGCCACCCCGGTCCGCACCGGGCTGCTCGGTGTCTCCGCCGCGGTCGCCATCGGCACCGTGGCGGTGGCCACGGGCGCGGTGCCCGGCCTCGACAACTACCGGATCGGCGGCGGCAGCGGCGGGGGCGACCGGGTGCAGGCCCAGGACACCCCGACGAACAGCCCGAGCGAGCAGGGCGGCACCTCCGGCAGCGCCGACACCGGCCGCGGCGGCGACGCCTCCACGAGCCGCGGCACCGACCGGTCCTCGTCGCCCTCCGGGTCCGCCTCCTCCGAGGACGCTCCGTCGCCCTCCCCGTCCACGACCTCCCCCTCGGCACCGGCCTCGAAGCCCGCGGCCCCGGCCGGGACCCCGTCGAAGACGAAGAAGCCCAGTACGACGCCGAGCGCCAAGCCGAAGCCCACGCCCTCGCGTCCGGCCGCCAAGGAGCCCGCGCGGCCCAGCGCCCCGGCCGCCGTGTCGGAGGAGTCCGCCGCCCAGGCCCAGGTGCTCAAGCTGGTCAACGACGAGCGGGCCAAGGTGGGCTGCAGCCCGGTGGCCGCGAACAGCGCCCTGCGCGAACTGGCCGAGGACTTCAGCAAGGCCATGGCCACGGAGGGCTTCTTCGACCACACCGATCCGGGCGGCGCGACCCCGTGGGACCGGGCGGCGGCGGCCGGCATCGGCAACCTCGGCGGCGAGAACATAGCCCGCGGCCAGCCCGACGCCCAGGCCGTGATGGACGCCTGGATGGACAGCCCCGGCCACCGCGCCAACATCCTGAACTGCGACTTCCAGACCCTCGGCGTCGGAGTCCAGTTCGGCTCCGGCGGGCCTTGGTGGACCCAGAACTTCGGCTACTGACCGACCCCTACCCCCGCTGTCCCCCGCGCAGCGCACTCTGCGGGGCAGCGCTGTGCTCGCGTACGCTGGGCGTATGTCGACCACGCAGGAGCGCACGGCGGAGCAGGAGCTGTCGTACGACGTGTTCTCCCGGGGCTGTCCCTCGCGCGGCACCCTGGAGCATGTCACGGGGCGCTGGGGCGCGCTGACGCTCGGCGCGCTGCACGAGGGTTCCTTCCGGTTCAACGAGCTGCGCCGCCGTGTCGACGGCGTCAGCGAGAAGATGCTGGCCCAGACCCTGCACGCGCTGGAGCGCGACGGTCTGGTGCACCGCGAGGCCCAGCACACCAACCCGCCCCGCGTGGACTACGAACTCACGGCGGCGGGCCGCGAGGTGGCCGGGCGGCTGATCGCGCTCATCCAGTGCCTGGAGGGGCGGATGGACGAGGTGCTGGCGTCGCGGGAGCGCTACGACACGCAGCGGATGCCTACGGCGTGACCCTGGGCGGGCGCTGGCACTTCGGGCAGAAGTAACTGGAGCGGTTCATCCAGGGCCGGCGGCGCATGGGCGTGGCGCAGCGGCGGCAGGGCAGGCCCTCGCGGCCGTACGCGTCGAGCGAGCGGTCGAAGTAGCCGGATTCGCCGTTGACGTTGACGTACAGGCTGTCGAAGCTGGTGCCGCCCACGGCGAGCGCCGCGTTCATCACGTCCCGGACGTGACCGAGGAGTTCCGCGGTGCAGGGGCGGGTGAAGGCGGCCGTGGGGCGTTCGTAGTGCAGCCGGGAGCGCCACAGCGCCTCGTCGGCGTAGATGTTGCCGACACCGCTGATCAGGGACTGGTCGAGCAGGGCCCGTTTGATCGTGGTCCGCTTGCGGCGCAGCGCCTGGTGGAACGCCTCGTCGTCGAAGAGCGGGTCGAGGGGGTCGCGGGCGATGTGCGCGATGACGTCGGGCAGGCCGTCGGGGGACGTGTCGTGCAGCGACAGGCCGCCGAAGGTGCGCTGGTCGACGAAGCGGAGTTCGGTGGAGAGGTCGTCGGCGAAGCGGACGCGGATGCGCAGGTGCTTCTCGGCCGGGGCCTCGTGCGGCTGGACCAGCAGCTGGCCGCTCATGCCGAGGTGGGCCAGGACCGCCTGGCCGGTGTCCGCCAGCGGCAGCCACAGGTACTTGCCGCGCCGGGCGGCGGTGCCGAAGCGGTGCCCCTTCAGCCGGTGGGCGAAGTCGTCGGGGCCGGCGATGTGCCGGCGTACGGCGCGCGGGTGCAGGACCTCGGCGTCGGCGACGGTGCGGTGGGCGACCCAGCGCTCCAGGCCGCGCCGGACGACCTCCACCTCGGGCAACTCGGGCATGGCATCCCCTCGGGCGGGCCGGATGGGCCGGTGGACGAGCCGAACGCCCGCCCCGGTTTCAGGGGCGGGCGCTCGCGGCGGGGGGTGGGGGATGCGGAGGCCGAAGGTGCGTGGGCGGCTTCAGCGGGTTAGGGGGGCCG
>NZ_JBHXNW010000009.1:110157-131837 GCF_042717365.1 Streptomyces sp. NPDC058534 | reverse complement strand
GCCAACCCGGGGCTCGACACCCCGGGGGGGGGCGGGTCGGGCGGGGGGGCCGCCCCACCCCCCCCCCCGGTTGTCGGGGGGGGGCGACCGCGACGTGCGGTGGGTCAGGCGGAGGCCGACGGTGCGTCGGCGGCTTCAGCGGCTTCGGGGGCCGGCGTGGCCGCCGCTTCCTTGGCCCGCTCGTCCGCCGCGGCCCGGATGGACCGCCACGCGGATTCCGCGGCCTGCTGCTCCGCCTCCTTCTTGCTGCGGCCGGTGCCGGTGCCGTACGAGACGCCTCCGACGCGGGCGGCAGCAGTGAAGGTCTTCTCGTGGTCCGGGCCGGTCTCCGTGACCAGGTACTCGGGGACACCGAGCCCTTCGGTCGCGGTGAGTTCCTGGAGGCTGGTCTTCCAGTCCAGGCCGGCACCGAGGTTGGAGGACTTCTCGATCAGCGGGTCGAACAGGCGGTGCACCAGTTCGGAGGCCGCGTCGAGGCCCTGGTCGAGATAGACCGCGCCGATCACCGCTTCGAGGGTGTCGGCGAGGATGGACGCCTTGTCCCGGCCGCCCGTGCCCTCTTCACCGCGGCCGAGCCGGATGAAGGAGCCCAGTTCGAGCCCGCGGCCCACCTCCGCCAGCGCACGCGAGTTGACCACCGCGGCCCGGAGCTTGGCCAGCTGGCCCTCGGGCAGATCGGGGTGGGTGCGGTACAGCGTGTCCGTGACGACGAGGCCGAGGACGGAGTCACCGAGGAACTCCAGCCGCTCGTTCGTCGGCAGACCGCCGTTCTCGTACGCGTAGGAACGGTGGGTCAGTGCACGCACCAGAAGGGCGGACTCGAGCTGGTAGCCGAGCCGCCCTTCCAGAAGCGTGTGGGACGAGGCCTGGGTGTCCGCCTTCTTCTTGGCGGGTGGGTCCGCCTTGGCGTCTTCCGCCTTCTTGGGGACTGACACAGTGCCTCTCACCAGCCGCTCAGACCTCGAGGACCTGGCGCTTGTTGTAAGTGCCGCAAGACGGGCACGCGATGTGCTGCTGCTTGGGCTCGTGGCAGCGCTCGCACGCAACCAGGGTGGGGACCGCAGCCTTCCACTGCGACCGGCGGTGGCGCGTGTTGCTGCGCGACATCTTCCGCTTCGGAACAGCCACGGCTACTTCTCCTGCTTCTCGGCGGCGTCCGCGGATCCTGGCGCGTCGCCGCTCATCTCGTCCTTCTCGCCGTCTTCGAGTGAACCGGCGAGTCCCTGCAATGCCGCCCAACGGATGTCGGCGGCGTCGTGGTGGTGGTCCGGGTGGTCCGCCAGGCGTACTCCGCACTCGGAGCACAGACCCGGGCAGTCTTCCCGGCACACCGGCTGCATCGGCAGTGCGAGCACCACCGCGTCGCGCAGCACGGCTTCGAGGCCGATCAGACCGTCCTCGATGAAGAGCCTGTCCTCGTCGTCCTCGGCGTCGTCGCCCGGTTCCGCCGCAGGGCGGCCCCGGTCGTCGGCGTCAGGGTACGAGAACAACTCCTGGAAGTCCGCTACGAGCTGCTGCTCAAGCGGCTCCAGACACCTTACGCACTCCCCCTCGGCCGTGGCACGGGCGGTGCCTGTGACGAGCACCCCTTCCATGACCGACTCGAGTCGGAGATCGAGTTCCACCGGGGCGCCTTCCGGCACTCCGATGACTCCCTGGACACCGAAGTCCTTGGGAGCGTCGACCGTGCGGGTCAGGCGCTGGAGCGCACCGGGCCGCCGTCCCAGCTCGTGCGTGTCGAACACGAGGGGGTCGCGGTGGTCGAGGCGCGCGTTCAGAACCATTCCTGCTTTCGGTCTTCGTAGCTCGGGGATGCCGCCCTTCGGTGTTCTCAGGGCAGCGGCGATCGCGGACGTACGCGCGACCGAAGAGCCAGGATACTGGACCATTCGCTCACGGCCCAATCCGGACCTGCGGGGCCCGTGGGACGGCCCTAGACTCCGCGGCCCTGTTCATAGGCCCTGAGCTGTTCGGCGCTGATCATGCCGGTGTCGAAGAGGCTGGTCTCGTCGAGCGCCTGCGGCTGGACCTGCGGGGGCTGCTGGGGCTGCGGGGGCTGCTGCGCTTGCTGGGGCTGGGCGTAGCCGTGCTGTGCGTCGTAGGCCTGCTGCTGGGCGTCGTAGCCCTGATAGGCGTAGGGATCGCCCGGCTGCTGCTGGTAGCCGTACGGGTCCTGCCCGGCGCCGTAGGCCTGCTGGTAGGCGGCGTACGGATCGGGCTGCTGTTGTGCGTAGCCGTACGCCGGATCCTGCGTGGGCATGTCCGGCACGGCCTGGGCCGGCACCTGGGCCGCGGCCGGCTGCGGCTCGCCGTACCCGGGCTGCCGGGGCTGCTCGGCGGGGGCGTCCGAGAGGGCGGCGAGACCGGCCAGGTAGTCGGCGTCGCTGGAGTGCTGGACGGTGGTGGAGTCGTCGGCGAGGGCGCCGAGGTCGTCGCTGGCGATCCGGCCGTGCAGCTTCTGGCGGCCCCGGCCGACCGCGTCCAGGGTCTTGGCCAGCACCGCCTCGAAGGCGCCGAGCTTGGTGTCGACGTAGGCGTCGGCGTCGCGGCGCAGGGTCTGAGGGTCGTGGCTGCGCTCGGGGGCGTCCTCGTCCTCGTAGCCGTTCTCGTCGAGGCCGGGTCCGGTGCCGAGCAGCTTCTCGCGGCCGCGGCCCACCGAGCCGAGGGTCTTGGTGAGGACGACCTCGAAGTTGGCGAGCTTGGAGTCGACGTAGTCGTCGGCCTCGGCGCGGACCTCCTCGGCCTCCTGGCGGGCCTCGGTGAGGATCCGGTCGGCCTCGGTCTGGGAGCGGCGGGCGACCTCGGTGTCGGCGATCAGGGAGCCGCGCTCGGCGTGCGCGGTCTCGATGATCCGGTCGGCCTCCTGGCGGGCCTGCGCGACCATCTGCTCCCGGCCGCCGAGCAGTTCCTGGGCCTGGGCGAGCGAGCCGGGCAGCTCGGCGCGCAGCTCCTCCAGCGTCGAGAGCAGTTCGGCGCGGTTGACCACACACGAGGCCGACATGGGCATGGCGCGGGCCCCGGAGACCATCGCGGTGATCTCGTCGAGCTTCTTCTGGACGTCCACCGTGTGCTCGCCACTCTCTACAGCTGTGTTGGAGACGGACGGGACGACTGTACGACCCTGGGGTGTCCCGGGGACACCGGGTGACGGACTGTCAGTCTCCGGAGGCGGTACGGCGGGGAGTTCAGTGCTTCTTCAGCCGCTCGGAGAGGACTTCGAGGACCAGCGGCGGCACCAGGTGGGACACGTCGCCGCCCCAGGTCGCGACCTCCTTGACCAGGGAGGAGGACAGGAAGCTGTAGGTGGGGTTGGTGGGGATGAAGAGGGTCTCCACGCCCGAGAGGCCGTTGTTCATCTGGGCCATCTGCAGTTCGTAGTCGAAGTCGCTGACCGCGCGCAGGCCCTTGACGATGGCCGGGATCTCGCGCTGCTTGCAGAAGTCGACGAGGAGGCCGTGGAAGGACTCCACGCGCACGTTGCCGTACTCGGCGGTGACCTGGCGGATGAGGTCGATCCGCTCCTCGATCTCGAACAGGCCCTTCTTCGCCTGGTTGATCATCACGGCGACGTAGACCTCGTCGTAGAGGCTGGAGGCCCGGGCGATGATGTCGAGGTGTCCGTTGGTGATCGGGTCGAACGACCCGGGACAGACGGCACGGCGCACTTGAATTCCCTCGCTCTCCGGTCCGGTCATCGTGCGTCTTCGCACGTTGAGGCGGCGCGACCGTACCAAAACGTTCCCTCGCCGTAGCGGCGGGCACGGATCGCCTCGAAGCCGTCCGGCCAGCCGAATTTCCCGCCTCTGGTGCTGCGCTCCACGGTGACGAGAGCTTCCCCGGCGAGCCAGCCCTCGGTACGGAGTGTGAGCAGGATCTCCCGAAGATCGTCGTCGGAGACGGCGTACGGCGGGTCCAGGAAGACGATGTCGTACGGCTCCGCGGGGGCGGGGGTGCGGATGGTCTGCTCCGCCTTGCCCGCCCGGACCTCGGCGCCGGGCAGGCCGAGCGCTTTGACGTTGTCCCGGACGGTGCGGGCGGCGCGGGCGTCGGCCTCGACGAGCAGGACGTGCCCCGCGCCCCGGGACAGCGCCTCCAGGCCGACGGCGCCGGAACCGGCGTACAGGTCGAGGACCCGCTCGCCGTCCAGCGGGCCGCCGAGCAGGGACTGCCACGTGGAGAAGAGGCCCTCGCGCGCGCGGTCGGAGGTGGGGCGGGTGCCGGTCCCTGGCGGGACGGCCAGGCGACGTCCGCCGGCCTTACCTGCGATCACGCGGGTCATCTGAGGTCCTTGGTGATGGGGTGCGTTCAGTTCAGTCTGGCAGGCGGGGGCGGGGGGCGCCTTGTGTTGTTGGGCGGGTACCGCGTCGTTGTGGCTGGTCGCGCCCACGCGGCGGAGCCGCACCTCGACACAGCCCCGCGCCCCTGGGTGGGCGATGCTCAGCCCTTCTCCAGGTACTGCTCCCTCTCCTCGTCCAACAGAGCCTCCAGGGCCGTCCGCAGGCCGGGCAGGCCGGTCAGCTCCGGGTCGGTGGCGACCAGGGCCGCCGCCTCCTGTCTCGCCTCCGCGATGATCTCCTCGTCCTCGATGACGGCGAGGACGCGCAGGGAGGTGCGGGCACCGGACTGGGCCTGGCCGAGGACGTCGCCCTCCCGGCGCTGTTCGAGGTCGATGCGGGAGAGCTCGAAGCCGTCGAGGGTGCCTGCGACCGCGTTCAGCCGCTGCCGGGCCGCGCTCGCCTCGGGCATCTCGGTGACCAGCAGGCACAGACCGGCGGCGGAGCCGCGACCGACCCGGCCGCGCAGCTGGTGCAGCTGGGAGACGCCGAAGCGGTCCGCGTCCATGATCACCATCGCGGTGGCGTTGGGGACGTTGACGCCGACCTCGATGACGGTCGTGGCGACCAGGACGCCGGTCTCCCCGGCGGCGAAGCGGCGCATGACCGCGTCCTTGTCGTCGGGCGGCATACGGCCGTGCAGGATCTCGACCTTGAGGCCCTGCAAGGGGCCCTTCGCCAGCTGCTCGGCGATGTCGAGGACGGCGAGCGGGGGCCGCTTCTCGGCGTCGTCCTCGGGCGACTTCCGCTGGGCGCCCTTCTTGCCGGGGTCGTCTTCCTCGTCGCCGATGCGCGGGCAGACGACGTACGCCTGGTGGCCGCCCGACACCTCCTCGCGGACCCGCTCCCAGGCCCGGGAGAGGAAGTGGGGTTTGTCGGCGGCCGGGACGACATGGCTGGCGATCGGGGACCGGCCGGCCGGGAGCTGGTCCAGGACCGAGGTCTCCAGGTCGCCGAAGACGGTCATGGCGACGGTGCGCGGGATCGGGGTGGCGGTCATGACGAGCAGGTGCGGGGGCTGCTTCCCCTTGCCGCGCAGGGCGTCGCGCTGCTCGACGCCGAAGCGGTGCTGTTCGTCGACGACGACCAGGCCGAGGTCGTGGAACCGCACCTTGTCCTCGATCAGCGCGTGGGTGCCGATGACGATGCCGGCCTCGCCGGTGGCCAGGTCGAGCAGAGCGTGCCGGCGGGCGGCGGCGCCCATGGACCCGGTGAGCAGCACCACCTTGGTGGCGTGCTCGGCGCCGCCCAGCATGCCTCCCTCGGCCAGCTCGCCCATCATCTCGACGACCGACCTGTGGTGCTGCTGGGCGAGCACCTCGGTGGGCGCGAGCATCACGGCCTGCCCTCCCGCGTCGACGACGGTGAGCATGGCGCGCAGGGCAACCAACGTCTTTCCGCTGCCCACCTCCCCCTGGAGCAGCCGGTGCATCGGGTGGTCGGTGGCGAGGTCGTCGAAGATCTCGCGGGAGACCTTCCGCTGGCCGTCGGTGAGGGTGAAGGGGAGGCGGTCGTCGAAGCCGGTGAGCAGGCCGCCCGGGACGGGTTTCCTGGGGACGGCGGGGAGTTGGGTCTCGGCGTGCCGGCGGCGGGCGAGGGCGACCTGGAGGACGAACGCCTCGTCCCACTTCAGGCGGGCGCGGGCGTCGTCGATGTCGGCCTTGGTGTGCGGGCGGTGGATCTTGAGGAGGGCCTCGGGCAGGGAGACCAGGCCCCGGCCCTCGCGCAGGGAACCGGGGAGGGGGTCGACGGCCTCCTGGGCGCTCGGCAGCACCGTCTGAATCGCCTTGCCGATCTTCCAGGACTCCAGTTTGGCGGTGGCCGGGTAGAGCGGGATGAGGGCTCCGGCCCACGACTCGACGCTCTCGTTCGCGCCGCCGTCGCTGTCGCTGTCGCTGTCGCTGTCGCTGTCGCTGTCGGAGCGCAGCAACTCGTAGGCGGGATGGGCCAGTTGCAGTCGGCGGTTGAAGACGGAGACCTTGCCGGCGAACATCGCGCGGGTGCCCGGCAGGAGTTCCTTGTGGGGCTTGTGGACGCCGTTGCCGAAGAAGACCAGTTGGAGACGGCCGCTGCCGTCCGTGATGGTCACTTCGAGGCGCTGTCCCTTGCCGCGCGGGGCCTTGGACGAGGCGAAGGTGTGCAGCCGGGCGTCGGCGACCTGGGCCACCACCGTGACGTGCTCGTCCATGGGCAGGTCGGCGAGGTGGGTGAGCTGGCCGCGCTCCTCGTATCTGCGGGGGTAGTGGTGGAGGAGGTCGCCGACGGTGTGCAGGCCGAGGTGCTCGGCCATCACCTTCGCGGTGGCGGGGCCGAGCACCTTCTTCAGGGGTTCTCGCAGTGCGGGCACGAGATCCATTGCACACCACGCCACTGACAACGGTCGCGGGAAGCGCCGTACTACTCCACGCCGACCAGCAGCAGGGCGCCCTGCCGGCCGCCCCGGTGGACCACGGTGTCGACGGCGAGATACGCCTCGCGGACCCGGGCCTCCAGGTGCTCGGTGACGGTCCCGGGCGCCTCGTCGCCGAGGACGAGGGTGACCAGCTCGCCGCCGGCCGAGAGCATCCGGTCCAGGACGGTCGCCGCGACCTCCGTGACATCGGCGCCGATCACGGCCACGTCGCCGTCGATGAGGCCGAGCACGTCACCGGCCTGGCAGATGCCGGCCGTGGTCCAGGACTGGCGTTCGGCGACGGTGACCTCGGCGTAGCGGGTGGCGCCGGCCGCGGAGGTCATCGCCACCACGTCCTCGTCGAAGCGCCGCTCGGGCTCGTGCACGGCGAGCGCGGCGATGCCCTGGACCGCGGAGCGGGTGGGGATGAGGGCGACCCTGACGCCCTCGGTACGGGCCTGCTCGGCCGCCGCGGCGGCGGTGTGGCGCAGCTCGGCGTCGTTGGGCAGCAGGACGACCTCGCGCGCGTGCGCCCGCCGTACGGCCTGGACCAGCTCCCCGCTGGCGGGCGGCTCCCCGGGGCGGGCGAGCAGGGTGGTCGCGCCGGCCTCGGCGTACAGTCCCGCCAGCCCCTCCCCCGGCACGACGGCCACCACCGCGCGGCGGCTGCGTTCCCTGGGCGGGCGCCCGGTCCCGGCGGTGTGGGCGTCGCCGTGCCCGAAGTGGGTGATGCGGATCCGGTACGGCCGCCCGGCCTCGACGCCCGCCTCGACGGCGGCGCCCGCGTCGTCGACGTGCACGTGGACGTTCCACAGTCCGTCGCCGCCGACCACGACGAGCGAGTCCCCGAGCGCGTCGAGCCGCTGCCGCAGCCGCGTGACGGCCGCGTCCTCGGCCTCCAGGAGGTAGATCACCTCGAAGGCGGGGCCGTCACGGTCACCCTCCGTCGCCGCACACTCGCCCGCGAGGGCCTCGTCGCCCGGCGCCAGGGACGCGTCCGGCTCGACGCCCGCGTTCGGCGCGACGCGCGCGTGCGGCTCCACGCGCGCGTGGATGACGGTGGCCGCCCCCGGGCCCGGCGCCCGCCCGGTGAACGTCTCCACCAGGGCCCCGAGAACCGTCACCAGGCCGTGTCCGCCGGCGTCGACGACTCCGGCGCGCTCCAGGACCGGCAGCTGGGCCGGGGTGGCGGCGAGCGCCGCGCAGGCGCCCTCGTAGGCCGCGCGGGCCACCTCCGCGCAGTCGCCCTCCGCGCCCTCGGCCGCGTCGGCGGCGGCGGAGGCGACGGTCAGGACGGTGCCCTCGACCGGGTGGGCCACGGCCTGCCGGGCGGACTCGGCGGCGGTCCGCAGGGCCAGCCGCAGGCCGGGGCCCTCGGTGTGCGCGGACTCACCCCGCGCGGTGAGCACCTGGGCCATGCCGCGCAGCAGCTGCGCGAGGATCGTCCCGGAGTTGCCCCGCGCGCCGATCAGCGCTCCGTGCGCCATCGCGCCCACGGCCTCCGTCAGCGAGGGGCCGTCGGTGGCCTCCGGCGCCCCGACGTCCAGCTCGTGCGCCGCGAACACGGCCTCCACGGCCGCGACGGACGACTCGACGGTCAGATAGAGGTTCGTGCCGGTGTCCCCGTCCGCGACGGGATAGACGTTGATCGCGTCGATCTCCTCACGCGCCCGTCCCAGCGCGTGCAGCGACAGACCGCACCAGGTACGCACCGCCAGAGCGTCGAAGAACCTCTGCGGCACCTGCGCCACCTGTGCCTCCCTGAGCTGCGGACGTGGCTGGCAGCGTAGACCTTGGGCCGGTGCCCGGCCCAAGAGGGCCGGGGCGGGCCGCTGAGCTGCCGTGGTAGTTTCGTTGTACGGGAGCAGTCGTTGTATGCTGCTCCGGTTGCCCGATCCCGATCGGGCCATCCCCCTGGCACCGCCACTCAGCTCCCGGACCGCGAGTCCGAGAACTTGATCCCGGCATGCCGGGATCAACCGTAAGTGCATCTGAAGTCTTTGGAGTGACCCGTGGCTGCCAACTGCGACGTCTGCGGCAAGGGGCCGGGCTTCGGCAACAACATCTCGCACTCGCACCGCCGTACGTCCCGTCGCTGGAACCCCAACATCCAGCGCGTGCGTACCGTGGTCGGCGGGACGCCGAAGCGCGTGAACGCTTGCACCTCGTGCATCAAGGCCGGCAAGGTCTCGCGCTGACGCGTCAGCTGAGCGCGCGGCCACTGCCCGGTCCGCTGTAGGGAGCCGGTCCACCTCGGGTGGACCGGCTTTTTGCCGTGCCCGGACTTATTGCCGTACTCGGATGCCACGCGCGGCTCAGGCGGTGCCCCACCCGAGCGCCCACCCGTGATCCACCGGCCCGATCCCGTCGCCGAGCGCGAACCCGGCCCCGATCGCCCCGGTGACGTACTCCTTCGCCGCCGTCACCGCCTCCGGCACCGACCGCCCCTTCGCCAGGCCGCACGCGATGGCCGACGCGAGGGTGCAGCCCGTGCCGTGCGTGTGCCGGTTGTCGAGGCGCGGGGCGCGCAGCCAGTGCTCCTCGGAGCCGTCGGTGAGCAGGTCCACGGCGTCGCCGCGCAGATGGCCGCCCTTGATCAGCGCCCAGCGCGGCCCGTACTCCAGCAGGGCGGCGGCCGCCCGGCGCAGGTCGCTCTCCGACTCGACGCCTACGCCGGTCAGTTGCGCGACCTCGTCGAGGTTCGGGGTGGCGACGGTGGCCACCGGCAGCAGCTTGGTGCGGACCGAGTCCAGGGCGGAGGCGGCGAGCAGCGCGTCCCCGTGCTTGGAGACGCCGACCGGGTCGACGACGGCGGGGGCGTCCGTGCCGCCGAGCAATTCGGCGACCGTCTCGACCAGTTCCGCGGAGGAGAGCATCCCGGTCTTGACCGCCTGGACGCCGATGTCGTCGAGGACGCTGCGGTACTGGGCCCGCACCGCGTCCACGGGCAGCTCCCAGGCGCCCTGCACGCCGAGGGAGTTCTGCGCGGTGACCGCGGTGAGCACGCTCATGCCGTGTGTGCCGAGGGCGAGCATGGTTTTCAGGTCGGCCTGGATGCCGGCGCCGCCGCCGGAGTCGGAGCCGGCCACCGTGAGGACCAGGGGCGGTGTCATGACTCCACGTCCTCTCCGAAGTGGTCCCAGCCGCCCTTGCTGGTCCAGGGCGCCCCGTCGACGGTGACCTGGGGCAGCGCGGAGGGGTTGAGGACCTCGCCGATGACCTTCCAGCGGGCGGGCAGCTTCACGTCCGGCGGGAAGGTCGCCACGATCGCGTGGTCCTCTCCCCCGGTGAGCACCCACTGCATGGGGTCCACGCCGACGGCCTGCCCGATGTCGTTCATCTGGGACGGGATGTCGATCTGGCCCGAGCGGACGTCGATCCTGACCTTGCTGGCCTCCGCGATGTGCCCCAGGTCCGCGATGAGCCCGTCGCTCACGTCGCACATGGCGGTGGCGCCGAGGCCGGCCGCGGCCGGACCCGCGTGGTACGGCGGCTCGGGGCGCCGGTGGGCCTCGACGAAGGCGCGCGGCGAGCGGAACCCGCGGGACAGCACGGCCAACCCGGCCGCGGACCAGCCCAGCCAGCCGGTCACCGCGACGAGGTCGCCGGGCTGGGCGCCGCCCCGGGTGACGGGCTCCTGGTTGCGCAGGTCGCCCAGCGCGGTGATGGAGACCGTGATGGTGTCGCCGCGCACCACGTCGCCGCCGACCACGGAGGCGCCGGCCACCTGGCACTCGTCGCGCAGTCCGTCCATCAGCTCGGTCGGCCAGGTCACCGGCAGTTCGGCGGGTACGACCAGGCCGAGCAGGAGCGCG
This sequence comes from Streptomyces sp. NPDC058534, assembly GCF_042717365.1. Lineage (NCBI taxonomy): Bacteria > Bacillati > Actinomycetota > Actinomycetes > Kitasatosporales > Streptomycetaceae > Streptomyces > Streptomyces sp. NPDC058534. The sequence goes on along the minus strand of NZ_JBHXNW010000009.1, from coordinate 121,296 downwards.
GTCGGCACGGCCCCCATGGCGGCGATGTCCGCCAGGTTCTGCGCCGCCGCCTTGCGGCCCACGTCGTACGCGGTGGACCAGTCCCGGCGGAAGTGCCGCCCCTCCACGAGGATGTCGGTGCTGGCCACCACCCGGCGGTCGGGCGCGGCCACCACCGCGGCGTCGTCGCCGGGGCCCACCCGGACCGCCGGGGTGGTGGTGAGACGGGAGGTGAGCTCCCTGATGAGCCCGAACTCCCCCAGCTCACCAACAGTGCCCTTCATCGCCTTGGCTCCCCTTCTGTCTCTGTCCGTGCCCGGTCGCGCGTCATCTCTGTCCTCGTTACGGTCGAAATGACCGTCGCCACGGTCGGCGTGATCGTCAACTCGTGTCATTCCGGCACCCCGGCGCGCGGGGCCCGCGGCCCACGGGTCTCCCCGCGGAGAGCGGCTACGCGATACCGTGGCGTTCCTTTTCCCCACATGATCCTCGTGGCCGCTCTGGAGGTTCCGTGGTACAGGCGTACATCCTGATCCAGACGGAGGTCGGCAAGGCGTCGACCGTCGCCGACACGATCAGCAAGATCCCCGGGGTGATCACGGCCGAGGACGTGACAGGACCCTACGACGTCATCGTGCGCGCCCAGTCCGACACCGTCGACGAACTCGGTCGCATGGTGGTCGCCAAGGTCCAGCAGGTGGACGGCATCACACGCACACTGACCTGTCCCGTGGTCCATCTCTGACCCCCCTTCCGCCCGCTCGCTCTCGTACTGTTGATCGCCGCCGCCGGCTGCTCCTCAGCAGACGACAGCGGGCCGGCGGCGGTTCCCGGCCCGGGCCCCGGTCACCAAGCTGTGGCGGAACCCGGACAACGCGCTGCCGCCTGCGGGCCGGGGAAACCCGCTGATCATACTGCGAGAAGGCGACCCCCGAGGGGATCGCCTTCTGGCTGTGCGCGGGACGACTGACGTCAGCGCAGCCCCGTCGGGCGCCGCAGCGCCGCCTGGACCAGCCGGTCCACCAGCTCCGGGTAGCTCACGCCGCTCGCCCGCCACATCTGCGGGTACATGGAGATCGGCGTGAATCCGGGCATGGTGTTGATCTCGTTGATCACGAACTCGTCGTCCTCGGTGAGGAAGAAGTCCGCGCGCACCAGCCCCTCGCAGGAGGCCGCGTCGAACGCCGCCACGGCGAGCCGCTGGACCTCGGCGGTCTCCTCGGGCGTGAGCGGGGCGGGCACGATGCCGGGGGTGGAGTCGATGTACTTGGCCTCGAAGTCGTAGTACGCGTGCTCCGAGGGCGGCGGGATCTCGGCGGGGACGGAGGCCCGGGGGCCGTCCTCGAACTCCAGCACCCCGCACTCGATCTCGCGGCCGCGCAGGGTCGCCTCGACCAGGATCTTCGGGTCGTGGCGCCGGGCCTCCTCGATCGCCTCGTCGAGTCCGGCGAGGTCGTCGACCTTGGTGATGCCGATCGAGGAACCCGCGCGCGCGGGCTTCACGAACAGCGGCCAGCCGTGCTCGCCGGCGAAGTCGACGATCTTCCGGCGGGCGCCGGAACGGTCCTGCTCCCACTCGCGGGGCCGGATCACCGCGTACGGGCCGACCTTCAGCCCGTAGGAGGCGAACACCGCCTTCATGTACTCCTTGTCCTGGCCGACGGCCGAGGCGAGCACGCCCGCGCCGACGTAGGGCACGCCGGACAGTTCGAGGAGTCCCTGGAGGGTGCCGTCCTCGCCGTACGGGCCGTGCAGCACGGGGAAGACGACGTCGACCTCGCCCAGCGCCTTGGGCACCACGCCGGGTTCGCTGTAGACGACTTCGCGGTTGGCGGGGTCGACGGGCAGCACCACGGCGCCCTCGGCCGACTCGGCCAGTTCCTCGACGTCGGGCGTACGGCGCTCGGTGATCGCCATGCGTTCCGGTTCGTCGGCGGTGAGGGCCCAGCGGCCGTCCCTGGTGATGCCGATCGGCAGGACGTCGTACTTCGTCCGGTCGATGGCCGCGAGGACGGCGCCGGCGGTGACCACGGAGATCCCGTGTTCGGAGCTGCGCCCGCCGAACACGACGGCCACACGCGGCTTGCGAGGCGGCTGCTCGGGGCTCTGGGGGAGGTTCTCGGTGCTCATATCGCGTCGAGAGTACCCGCCCGTAGGGCCGCGAGACAGCGTCGGCGGGGCCGCGTGGCGCGGGTGGCGCCCGGGGTGCGGTCCGGTGTCGCTCAGCGTCGTTCGGGCTTCGCGCTGCGCGACATCAGCTCCTTGACCGCGACGACCGGGGGCTTGCCCTCGTGCACGATGGCGACCACGGTCTCGGTGATCGGCATGTCGACGCCGTGCCTGCGGGCCAGATCCAGCACCGACTCGCAGGACTTGACGCCCTCGGCGGTCTGCTTGGTGACCGCGATGGTCTCCTGCAGGGTCATGCCCTTGCCCAGGTTGGTGCCGAAGGTGTGGTTGCGCGACAGCGGGGACGAGCAGGTCGCCACCAGGTCGCCGAGCCCGGCCAGTCCGGAGAAGGTCAGCGGGTCGGCGCCGAGGGCGACCCCGAGGCGGGTGGTCTCGGCCAGGCCGCGGGTGATGAGGGAGCCCTTGGCGTTGTCGCCCAGGCCCATGCCGTCCGCGATGCCGACGGCCAGCCCGATCACGTTCTTCACGGCGCCGCCCAGTTCGCAGCCGACGACGTCGGTGTTGGTGTACGGGCGGAAGTACGGCGTGTGGCAGGCGGTCTGGAGGCGCTGGGCGACGGATTCGTCGGGGCAGGCGACCACGGCGGCGGCCGGCATGCGGGCGGCGATCTCGCGGGCCAGGTTGGGCCCGGTGACCACGGCGATGCGCTCGGCGCCGACCTTGGCGACGTCCTCGACGACCTCGCTCATCCGCATCGCGGAGCCGAGTTCGACGCCCTTCATCAGCGACACCAGGACCGTGCCGGGCGCCAGCAGCGGCGTCCAGTCGGCGAGGCCCGCGCGCAGCGTCTGGGAGGGGACGGCGAGGACCGTGAAGTCGGCGTCGCGCGCGGCCTCGGCGGCGTCGGTGGTGGCCCGCAGGCCGGCGGGGAGTTCCACGCCGGGCAGGTAGTCCGGGTTGGTCCGGGTGGAGTTGACTGCGTCGGCGAGGTCGGCGCGGCGCCCCCACAGGGTGACGTCGCACCCCGCGTCGGCGAGGACCATGCCGAAGGCGGTGCCCCACGATCCGGTGCCGAAGACGGCCGCCTTGACCGGCTTGCTCACGCGCTCTGCCCTTCTGCCTGCGTCCCCCGCGTCCGTGCCGGCGCCGGCTGCGACTGCGACGGTGTCTGCGACTGCGTACGGCGCCGCTGCTCGATGCGCTCGCGGCGCGGGTCGTAGGGGGTTTGGGGTGCCTTCTCGCCCCGGATCTCCTCCAGGTGGCCGGTGACGGCGGCCATGATGACCTCGGTGGCCTCCTTCAGCAGCTCCGCGGTCATCTCCCGGTCGTAGAACCGCGAGAGGTCGACCGGCGGCCCCGCCAGCACCTGGTGGGTCTTGCGCGGGAGGAGGTGCGGCTTCTTGGCGTAGGGCGGCAGCAGTTCGTTGCAGCCCCACTGGGCGACCGGGATCACCGGGCACTTGGTCTGCAGGGCGACGCGCGCGGCACCGGTCTTGGCGGTCATCGGCCAGCCGTCCGGGTCGCGGGTGAGGGTGCCCTCGGGGTAGAAGGCGACGCACTCGCCGCGCTCCACGGCGTCGATCGCGGCCCGGAAGGCGCTGAGGGCGTCCGTGCTTTCGCGGTAGACGGGGATCTGTCCGGTGCCCCGCATCGCGGCGCCGACGAAGCCCTTCTTGAAAAGGCCGCTCTTCGCCAGGAATCGGGGGACGCGCCCGGTGTTGTACTGGTAGTGCGCGTATGCGAAGGGGTCCACGTGCGAATTGTGGTTCACGGCGGTGATAAATCCGCCGTCGGCCGGAATGTTCTCCATTCCCCGCCAGTCCCGCTTGATCAGAACCACGAGCGGCGGTTTGCAGATCACCGCGGCCAGGCGGTACCAGAAGCCGATTCTGCGGCGGGGCACGCTGACACCTTTCCTCCAGGGCCTGGGGCCGGACAAGTGTCGCCCCGGGCCGCCCGTCTGTCGAGAACACCGTACGCCCCGGAGGGTGAACCGCCCGGTCCCCCAGGTGACAATGACGGCGACGAGAGAAGGACGGAACGCTCGTGCAGTGGACCTTGGTCGTACCCGTGAAGCCCCTCGCCCGGGCCAAGAGCAGGCTGTCGGACACCGCGGACGACGGGGTCCGGCCGGATCTCGCGCTGGCGTTCGCACAGGACGCCGTGGCAGCCGCGCTGGCCTGCCCGGCGGTCGGCGATGTGGCAGTCGTCACGGACGACGCACGGGCCGGACGGGAGCTGGCGGCGCTGGGCGCGGGCCTCGTCACGGACGAGCCCCGCGGCGGTCTGAACGCGGCGCTGGCGCACGGCGCGGCAGCGGTCCGCGCCGCACGTCCCGGAACTCCGGTGGCCGCGCTCAACGCCGATCTCCCCGCGCTGCGGCCGGCGGAATTGGCGCGGGTCCTGGCGGCGGCCGGGCAATTCCCGCGCGCTTTTCTCCCGGACGCGGCCGGAATCGGCACCACCTTGCTGACCGCGGCACCCGGCGTCGAATTGTCCCCGGCATTCGGCCCGGATTCCCGGGTCCGCCACCGTGCGTCCGGCGCGGTGGAACTGTCCCTCGGCGCGGTGGATTCCGTACGGCAGGACGTCGACACCGGCGGTGATCTGCGCTCCGCCCTGGCGCTGGGGGTGGGGCCCCGAACGGCGGCGGTGGCGGCGCGGTTGCTGATCGCCGGGCAGTAGGCTGCCGCCATGCAGGCGACCGCGTACACGTACGACCCCGAAAGCCGCAGCGGGCAGGTGCTGCTCGACGACGGCACGCCCGTGCCCTTCGACGCGGCGGCGTTCGACGCGGGGGGCCTGCGGCTGCTGCGGCCGGGGCAGCGGGTGCGGATCGAGACGGAGGGGGCGGGCCCGGACCGCCGGATCACGCTGGTGACGCTCCAGACGCTCTGAACCACCTGGGAAAACGCCGCGGGCCGGACTCCGAGAGGGAGTCCGGCCCGGCGTGTGAGAGCCCTGTTCGCCTGCTGCCGCCGCTGTTGCCGCCGGCTGCTACTTCTTGCGGGCGGTGGCCTTCTTGGCGGTGGTCTTGCGGGCGGTCGACTTCTTGGCCGGGGCCTTCTTGGCGGTCGCCTTCTTGGCGGGGGCCTTCTTCGCCGCGGTCTTCTTCGCCGCGGTGGTCTTGGCCGCGGACTTCTTGGCGGTGGTCTTCTTCGCCGTCGTCTTCTTCGCCGCTCCGGTGGCCTTCTTCGCCGCGGTCTTCTTCGCCGCCGCGGTGGTCTTCTTGGCGGCGGCCGTGGCCTTCTTCGCGGCGCCGGTGGCCTTCTTGGCGGCGGCCTTCTTGCCCGCGGCCTTGGAGATGGTGGCCGACGGGCCGGAGAGGCTGCCCTTGGGGGCCTTCTTGACCGCGATGTCGTTCTTCGGGAGCTTCTTCGAGCCGCTCACCAGGTCCTTGAAGCCCTGACCCGCGCGGAAGCGCGGCACCGAGGTCTTCTTGACCCGAACCCGCTCGCCCGTCTGGGGGTTGCGGGCGTAGCGGGCGGGACGGTCGACCTTCTCGAAGGAACCGAAGCCGGTGACCGAGACCCGGTCGCCAGAGACGACCGCACGGACGAGGGCGTCCAGGACCGCGTCGACGGCGTCGGCGGCCTGCTGCCTGCCGCCCACCTTGTCGGCAATCGCTTCTACGAGCTGCGCCTTGTTCACGTCTTCCCCTTCGGAGACATCGCCAGAACGAATCTGTTCAAGCTTTTTCGCACGTTAGGCAGATATATACCGCAAATCAAACACGAAACGGGCTAATCACCCTTGTGCCGCAACGGACTCGGGCCGCCCCGGCCTGTTCAGCCGTCCTCTTCGGGGAATCGACCCTCGTCGAGGTCGGCGGTGAACCGATCCAGGCGCCTTGCCGCACCGGCGAGATCGTGTTTGGCCGCGGCCGTAATGACCAGCAGCTTCCGGGTCAGCGCCATCCGTACGCCCTCCGGGACTTGCAGTGCGCGCACTCTTGTGTGCGCTTCCTTGAGCCGGACCGCGACCGCCGCATAGAGCTCGAGTTGGCCGTCGTGGTCCATGCACAGATTGTGCCATCTGGGGCGAGTTGTCGCCTGCGCAGGGGGCAACTGCCGCCCCGAACGGCCTTCCGGGCACTGCCGGAAGCCGCGCCTCCAGGACTTCTGTACCCCGGCAACCATGCCTCTAACGTGGGAAGTTGTGCGCCTCACCGGTGACGGGCGCCCGCCGCCGGACCCGAAAACGGCCGTACCCCCGATCGGGCTGTTCGGGGGTACGGCGGGGGTGTTGGGTGGCCGAAACTCGACCTTGCGGAGCCTCCGCGGGCCCCGGCGGGTCAGACCTTGAGGGTCTGCGGCTTGTACGACGGGCGCTTCGCCTCGTACGTGGCGATGTCCGCCTCGTTCTGGAGGGTGATCGAGATGTCGTCCAGCCCGTTCAGCAGCCGCCAGCGGGAGTTCTCGTCCAGCTCGAAGGAGGCGGTGATGCCCTCGGCGCGCACCTCACGGGCCTCCAGGTCGACCGTGACCTCGGCCTGCGGGTCGTTCTCGGTGAGCTCCCACAGCGCGTCCACGATCTTCTGGTCGAGGACCACGGTGAGCAGGCCGTTCTTCAGCGAGTTGCCCCGGAAGATGTCGGCGAAACGGGAGGAGATCACGGCCTTGAAGCCGTAGTTCTGCAGCGCCCAGACGGCGTGCTCACGGGAGGAGCCGGTGCCGAAGTCGGGGCCGGCCACCAGGACCGTGGCGCCCTGGCGCTCGGGCTGGTTGAGGACGAAGGACGCGTCCTTGCGCCAGGCCTCGAACAGCCCGTCCTCGAACCCGTCCCGGGTCACCTTCTTGAGCCAGTGGGCGGGGATGATCTGGTCGGTGTCGACGTTGCTGCGGCGCAGCGGAACGGCCCGGCCGGTGTGCGTGGTGAATGCTTCCATGACTCAGACTCCAGCGGGCGTGGGGACGTCGGCGGCGGACAGGTCGGCGGGGGAGGCCAGGTGACCCAGGACCGCCGTCGCGGCCGCGACCTGCGGCGACACCAGGTGGGTACGGCCGCCCTTGCCCTGCCGGCCCTCGAAGTTGCGGTTGGAGGTGGAGGCGGAGCGCTCGCCGGGGGCCAGCTGGTCCGGGTTCATGCCCAGGCACATCGAGCAGCCCGCGTGCCGCCATTCGGCGCCGGCCTCCTTGAAGACCACGTCCAGGCCCTCGGAGACGGCCTGGAGGCCCACCCGCGCGGAGCCCGGGACGACCAGCATCCGTACGCCGTCGGCGACTTTGCGGCTCCGGACGATCTCGGCGGCGGCGCGCAGGTCCTCGATGCGGCCGTTGGTGCAGGAACCTACGAAGACGGTGTCCACGTTGATGGAGCGCAGCGGCTGACCGGCCTCCAACCCCATGTACTCCAGGGCCTTTTCGGCGGCGAACCGCTCCGAAGCGTCTTCGTACGAAGCCGGGTCGGGGACGGCGGCGGAAAGCGGCGCGCCCTGCCCCGGGTTGGTGCCCCAGGTGACGAACGGGGACAGCTCGGCGGCCTCGACGACCACCTCGGCGTCGAACTCGGCGTCGTCGTCCGTGCGCAGCGTCTTCCAGTACTCGACCGCCGCGTCCCAGTCCGCGCCCTCGGGGGCGTGCGGGCGGCCCTGGAGGTAGTCGAAGGTGGTGGCGTCGGGGGCGATCATGCCCGCGCGGGCGCCGGCCTCGATCGACATGTTGCAGATGGTCATGCGGGCCTCCATCGAGAGCTTCTCGATGGCCTCGCCCCGGTACTCCAGGACGTAGCCCTGGCCGCCGCCGGTGCCGATCTTCGCGATGATCGCGAGGATCAGGTCCTTGGCGGTGACGCCGTCGGGCAGTTCGCCGTTGACGGTGATCGCCATGGTCTTCGGGCGGGCCAGGGGCAGCGTCTGGGTGGCCAGCACGTGCTCGACCTGGGAGGTGCCGATGCCGAAGGCCAGCGCGCCGAAGGCGCCGTGCGTCGAGGTGTGCGAGTCGCCGCAGACCACGGTGGTGCCGGGCTGGGTCAGGCCCAGCTGGGGACCGACGACGTGTACGACGCCCTGCTCGACGTCGCCCAGCGGGTGCAGCCGGACGCCGAAATCCGCGCAGTTCTTGCGCAGCGTCTCCAGCTGGGCCCGGGAGACCGGGTCCGCGATGGGCTTGTCGATGTCGAGTGTCGGGGTGTTGTGGTCCTCGGTGGCGATGGTCAGGTCGAGCCGCCGCACCGGGCGGCCGCTCTTGCGGAGGCCGTCGAAGGCCTGCGGGCTGGTCACCTCGTGCAGCAGGTGCAGATCGATGAAGAGGAGGTCGGGCTCGCCCTCGGCGCGCCGGACGACGTGGTCGTCCCAGACCTTCTCCGCGAGTGTCCTACCCATCGCTTTCCCTCCGGCCGGCGACGAAGCGTCGGCCCAACTAGAGATCTTTGGGGAAGCGGCGCCCGCACCCCTGTGTTTCCGGGCAACCGCCACCAGGCCCTTTCGTCACGGGCCGTTGTGACTTCGTGCCATCCAGGGTGGCGCGTTCCATGGAAAATTGAACTTGCGTTTCACAGAGTGAGACGGGAGTATCGTTTCATGGACAACAGTAGCGGCGTCGGCGTTCTGGACAAGGCGGCCGTCGTCCTGAGCGCTCTGGAGTCCGGCCCGGCCACCCTCGCGGGATTGGTCGCTGCGACCGGACTGGCACGACCCACGGCCCACCGCCTGGCCGTGGCGCTGGAACACCACCGCATGGTGGCGCGCGACATGCAGGGCCGTTTCATTCTCGGCCCGCGACTGGCCGAGCTGGCCGCGGCGGCGGGCGAGGACCGTCTGCTGGCCACCGCGGGCCCGGTGCTCACCCACCTCCGCGATGTCACGGGCGAGAGCGCTCAGCTCTACCGCCGCCAGGGCGACATGCGTATCTGTGTGGCCGCGGCCGAGCGTCTGTCGGGCCTCAGGGACACGGTCCCGGTCGGCTCCACGCTCACCATGAAGGCCGGCTCCTCGGCGCAGATCCTGATGGCCTGGGAGGAGCCGGAGCGCCTGCACCGCGGCCTCCAGGGCGCCCGCTTCACGGCGACGGCGCTGTCCGGCGTGCGGCGGCGCGGCTGGGCCCAGTCCATCGGCGAGCGTGAGCCGGGCGTCGCGTCCGTCTCCGCGCCGGTGCGCGGCCCCTCCAACCGCGTGGTGGCGGCCGTGTCCGTCTCCGGCCCCATCGAGCGCCTGACGCGCCACCCGGGCCGGATGCACGCCCAGGCGATCATCGACGCCGCCGGCCGCCTCTCGGAGGCGCTGCGCCGCACAGGCTGACCGGCGTCACTCCCCGCGTGACCGGGGACGGGCCCGCCTCAACGCCACGGCGGGCCCTCCCCCGCCATCACGCCCTCTCGGGCGCCTCCTGGCCGGTCTCCGCCCGCTGCCCCGACCGGTGCGCGAACCGGTCCTTCGCCCGCTTCCCCCGCCGCTCCAGCGGCACCTGACCGTGGGCCGCCGCGAGCCCGAAGGCCGGCATGTCCGCGTAGATCGACTCGTACGACCCCTCGGGCACGATGTACGACTCGTGCCACAGCCCCACATGCCCGCGCACCTTCCCCGCCCGCTCCTTGCGGTTGACGAGGGCCCACGCCCGGTGGTGGAAGACGTCGGGCGAGTGGGCGTACCGGTAGAGCTTCTCCTTGGACTCCCAGTACTGGACGACGTAGTACGTCCGTGGCGACGCCGTCAGCAGGACGTGGCCGAGGAGTCCGCGCTCCGGGCTCCTGGCCAGTTCGCGGAGCATGCGCGGCATGGCGAGAAGTACCGGCAGCCAGTGGTGCACCGCCCAGAAGTGGTTGATCCGCATGCCGATCAGCAGCACGACCACGTCGCCCTCGGCCGCGGCGGTGGTACGCACCGCGGTGCCCGTGCCGGACTTGCCCGTCATCTGAACCTCCCCCTGTTGGTGAGCGGGACTCTCCAACCGTCCCATGCTTGGATAGTGCCGGTATCCGAGGAAGGGTGCAAGGGATGCGACTGGCCGAGCTGAGCGAGCGCAGCGGTGTGTCCACCGCGACGATCAAGTACTACCTGCGCGAGGGCCTGTTGCCGCCCGGCCGGCAGATCAACGCGACCACGGCCGAGTACGACGAGGGCCATCTGCGCCGGCTGCGGCTGGTGCGGGCGCTGATCCAGGAGGGCCGGGTGCCGGTGGCGACGGCCAGGGAGGTGCTGGGTCATGTGGACGACGACTCCCTGGGCCGGACCATCCGGCTCGGCGCCGCCCTGTGGGCGCTGCCGCAGGGTCCGGAGCCGGACGAGGACGACCCGTCCGTGATCGCCGCCCGGGCCGAGGTGGACCGGCTGCTGGAGCTGCTGGGCTGGGAAACCGCCCGGGAGTTGGCCGCCCTGTCGCCCGTACACCGTTCACTGGTGGCGGCGGTGGCGACGCTGAGGCGGCTGGACCACCCCTGGGACGCCGAACAGATGGCGCCGTACGCGGAGTTGATGCACCTGGTGGCCCGGCGGGAGCTGGACCACATGGAGACCCGGGCCTCGGACACCGAGCAGGTGGAGGCGGCGGTGGCGTCGACGGTGCTCTTCCAGCCCGTGCTGCGGGCGTTGCACCGGCTGGCGCAGGAGGAGGAGTCCGCGCGGCGGTACGGCATCGAGTGAGAGACCGGAAGGGGCTCCCGCCGAAGCGGAAGCCCCTTCTTCTACCTGTACCCCCGACCGGATTCGAACCGGCGCTACCGCCTTGAGAGGGCGGCGTGCTAGGCCGCTACACAACGGGGGCGTGGATCTTGCAAGCGTTCAATGCTGCACCGCCGCAGATCCGAGCTGGTCTACCAGGACTCGAACCTAGACTAACTGAACCAGAATCAGTCGTGCTGCCAATTACACCATAGACCAATGTGGTTTAGACCAGTTCGTACCCCCGACCGGATTCGAACCGGCGCTACCGCCTTGAGAGGGCGGCGTGCTAGGCCGCTACACAACGGGGGCCCTAGCGATCATCTCGTGAGAGATCACCGTACCCCCGACCGGATTCGAACCGGCGCTACCGCCTTGAGAGGGCGGCGTGCTAGGCCGCTACACAACGGGGGCTTAGCAGATATAGCTCTGCG
>NZ_JBHXNW010000009.1:108887-110058 GCF_042717365.1 Streptomyces sp. NPDC058534 | reverse complement strand
CCGTACCCCCGACCGGATTCGAACCGGCGCTACCGCCTTGAGAGGGCGGCGTGCTAGGCCGCTACACAACGGGGGCTTAGCAGATATAGCTCTGCGAGCTGGCCTACCTGGACTCGAACCAAGACTAAGTGAACCAGAATCACTCGTGCTGCCAATTACACCATAGGCCACTGGAACGCAAGCCCCTGATGGGGTTTCGCTCTAGCGTCGCGCTTCCGGTTCCCGGCCCTTTCGGCCCGCTCCCCGGCGGCGCAGGAAGAACATTACCCGAAGGTGGACGGGGCTCCAAAACGGGTATCGGCGCCGAGGAGCGCGGGGAGTTCGGAGAGGGAGGCGATCCGGCGCGGCCCCTGCGGCGGGTCCACCGTCGCGTACACACCGCCCCGGTCGATCCACACGGAGAGCAGCCCGGCGTCGGCGGCGCCGCGTCCGTCGATCTCCGGATGGTCGCCGACGTAGGCGACCTCGGACGGGGTGAGAGCCAGGGCGTCGCAGGCCGCGAGGAAGGCGGCGGGCTCGGGCTTGGACACGCCCAGCTCGGCGGCGCACAGGATGGCCTCGAACCGGGCGTGCACACCGAGGACGCGCAGCTTGCGGTCCTGGACGGTGAGGCTGGAGTTGGAGAGCACCGCGTGCCGGTGGCTGCCGGCGAGGGCGTCGAGGACGGGCAGCACGTCCGGGAAGAGGGACCAGGCGGCCTCGTAGTGCGTGACGTAGCGCTGGAACCACTCGTCGGCCTCGGCCTCGGTCAGCTCCGGCCGGCCAAGGAACTCGCGGATGCGGTCGCGCCGCTGTGTGACGAAGTCCACCTCGCCGGCCGAGAAGCGCGCCCACTGCCGGTCGGTGATCTGCCGCCAGCGCACGAGGGTCTCCTCGGCCGACCCGTACCCGGCGAGGAGCCCTTCGGCCACCAGGTGGGCGCGCATGCCCTCGCGGTCGGCGGTGGTGTAGTCGAACAGTGTGTCGTCGACGTCCCAGACCACGGCTCGGATACTCATGATCCGACGGTAACGCCGAGGGGCGGGCCGCGTCCGCCCGAACCGGGGAACGGCGAAGGGGGGGGGGGGGGGGGGGGGGGGGGGGGGGGCCCGGTGGCGTAGTGCAGGCGGAGCAGGCGCCCCCCGCGCGCCACCCCGCGCGCGCGGCAGCTCGGGGGAGAGAGTGAGCGAGG
>NZ_JBHXNW010000009.1:104837-108877 GCF_042717365.1 Streptomyces sp. NPDC058534 | reverse complement strand
CCAGGCCCCCGCGGGGGGGGGGGCGGCGCCCCCCCCACCGGGGGCGGGGGGGGGGGCCCCCCCGCGGCCCCCCGCCCCCCGCCCCTGTTTCTTCACGCGCGGGCGTTACTCCGCCAGCCTCACCAGCGCCGCGTCGATCCTGGCCAGCGCCTTCTCCTTGCCCAGGACCTCCAGGGACTCGAAGAGGGGCAGGCCGACGGTGCGGCCGGTGACGGCGACGCGGACCGGGGCCTGGGCCTTGCCGAGCTTGAGGCCGTGCTCCTCGCCGGCGGCCAGGACGGCCTCCTTGAGGGACTCGGGGGACGTCCAGTCGGCCGCGTCCAGCTTCTCGCGGGCGGTGACGAGCAGGGCGTCCGAGCCCTCCTTCATCGCCTTCGTCCAGCTCGCCTCGTCGAGGACCGGCTCCGGCAGGAACAGGAAGTCGACGTTGTCCGTGATCTCGGAGAGGACCTTCAGACGGGTCTGCGCGTGCGGCGCGATGGCCTGCCACTTGGCCTCGTCGAAGTCCTCGGGCGCCCAGGGGGCGACGGGGGCCTTCAGCCACGGGCGGCAGCGCTCGGTGAAGTCCTTCACCGGCAGCAGTCGGATGTGGTCGCCGTTGATCGCCTCGCACTTCTTGAGGTCGAAGCGGGCCGGGTTGGGGTTGACGTCGGAGACGTCGAAGGCCGCGACCATCTCGTCGATCGTGAAGATGTCCTGGTCGGCGGAGAGCGACCAGCCGAGCAGGGAGAGGTAGTTGAGCAGGCCCTCGGGGAGGAAGCCGCGCTCGCGGTAGAGGTTCAGGCTCGACTGGGGGTCGCGCTTGGAGAGCTTCTTGTTGCCCTCGCCCATGACGTACGGGAGGTGGCCGAAGGCCGGGATCTCCTTGGCGATGCCCAGCTCGGTCAGCGCCTTGTACAGCGCGATCTGACGCGGAGTGGAGGAGAGCAGGTCCTCGCCGCGCAGGACGTGGGTGATCTCCATCAGGGCGTCGTCGACCGGGTTGACCAGCGTGTAGAGGGGGGCGCCGTTGGCGCGGACGATGCCGTAGTCCGGGACGTTCTCGGGGAGGTAGGTGATCTCGCCGCGGACCAGGTCCGTGAAGGTGATCGCCTCGTCGGGCATCCGGAAGCGGACGATGGGCGCGCGGCCCTCGGCCCGGTACCCCTCGACCTCGGCGTCGCTCAGGTCGCGGCAGTGGCCGTCGTACCCGGAGGGCCGGCCGGCCGCGCGGGCGGCCTCGCGGCGGGCGTCCAGCTCCTCCTGGGAGCAGTAGCAGCGGTAGGCGTGGCCGGCGGCGAGCAGCTTCTCGGCGACGTCCTGGTAGATGTCCATGCGCTGCGACTGGCGGTACGGCGCGTGCGGGCCGCCGACCTCGGGGCCCTCGTCCCAGTCGAAGCCCAGCCAGCGCATCGAGTCGAGCAGCTGGGTGTACGACTCCTCGGAGTCGCGGGCCGCGTCGGTGTCCTCGATGCGGAAGACCAGCGTGCCCTGGTGGTGCCGGGCGAACGCCCAGTTGAACAGGGCGGTGCGCACCAGACCCACGTGGGGGTTGCCGGTGGGGGACGGACAGAAACGTACGCGTACGGGTGAGCCGGGTGCGCTAGCCACGCTTGACAACCTTGTTGGTGAGAGTGCCGATGCCTTCGATGGTGACGGCGACCTCGTCGCCGACGTTGAGGGGGCCGACGCCGGCCGGGGTCCCCGTGAGGATCACGTCGCCGGGGAGCAGCGTCATGGCCTCGGAGATGTTGACGATCAGGTCCTCGATGGAGTGGATCATCTCGCTGGTGCGGCCGAGCTGCCGCTGGGCGCCGTTGACCGTGAGCTGGATGGTCAGGTCGGCCGCGGCGGCGAGGGAGATGTCCGTCTCCACCCAGGGCCCCAGCGGGCAGGCGGAGTCGAAGCCCTTCGCCCTGGCCCACTGCTTCTCGCGGCGCTGCACGTCGCGGGCGGTGACGTCGTTGGCGCAGGTGTAGCCGAAGATCACGTCCTGGACGCGGTCGCGCGGGACCTCGCGGCACATGCGGCCGATGACGACGGCGAGTTCGGCCTCGTGGTGCAGTTCCTCGGAGAAGGAGGGGTACTGGATGGCGTCGCCGGGGCCGATCACCGAGGTGGACGGCTTGAAGAAGGCGAACGGGGCGTCGGGCACCTCGTTGCCGAGTTCGCGGGCGTGTTCGGCGTAGTTGCGGCCGAAGGCGACGACCTTGTTCGGGAGCACCGGCGGCAGCAGCCGCACCTTGCTCAGGGGCACCTTGGTGCCGGAGAGCTCGTAGTCCCCGAACGGGATGCCCTTGATGATGTCGAGGACGAGCTGGTCCGGCTGGTCGCCCTCGACCGCGCCGAAGGCGACGTTCCCGTCGATGGAGAACCTGGCGATGCGCACGGGTTGCTTGGCCCCTTGACTGAGCTGGCTGGAGTCTGACGCCCCAGGCTAACGCGGCGCGCCCGTCCGGCATGATCCGCCGGACGGGCGCGTGGTGCTCAGGGCCTGTCTGACAATTCCCGTCGTCGCCCGGAGGGCGGCCTCGCGGCGTCAGGTGCGTGCTCTGGGGGTCCCCCCGGCCGGAGGCTGGGGGAGTGCCGGGCGTAGGGCCTCGTACTGGATGTACTTGGCTCTGCGCCCGGTGCGGCGAGTGGGGGTACCTCCCACGCCTTCAAGGCAGTGGGGGAGCGTGCATGGCGTCGCGAGGCAGACGGGAATTGTCAGACAGGCCCTAGGGGGCCGCCTGAACGGGCGGCGCCGGGGTGACGTACTACTCTGCGACGGCGGCCCCGACCGGTACCTCCATGAGGACGGTGCGGCGGGGGTTGGCGGTCTGGGCGGGGAGCTCGACGGCGTGCTCCGGCTGCTCCTGCGTGCGCAGGTCGTCGGCGTCGTCGAGGTGCGCCAGCGTCGTGCGCCGCGGGTTGGCGATCTGGTGGAACATCATCGTCGTCTTCACGGTTGTACGAGGCCCTGTCGTGTCCGGGCGCCCGAGGGGCTGCGATGACCCCTGCGAGGGCGCGGGTTGTCGGTTTTGCCTTCTCTGTAAAGCGTCAGGCTAAACATGCGATTCCCCGGCAACTCGGGGAGGGCCCGCGATCTGCGTGTGAGTTTGCTCACTTATCAAGGGTCAAACCGGTCAATTGCGACTCCAGCGGCACCGGGATCAATGAGACATTCCACCCCTGAAGCCCGCATTCCGCTCCTGATCATGGCGACTGGGACACCCTCCACACCCCGACAACTCGCGGGCATACGCCCCTTTTGCGGGTGATCACCTTCTACGTCTGGTGACTCGGCCCTCACGTGCTGTCACGTATCTCACGGCCTGCCCCACGGGCCTTGTTGGAGATCCTGCACTGTGCTGGAATTCCACGGACCGCCGCAGGATCGAGCCGGCGCGCAGGGGGCGCAAAGCAGCGCCGGGCGGCGGCGAGAAGGGGGAACCAGCGCCGGTCACTCACGACCACCACGGGGGCGTATTCAGGGCGCCCCCATGACGCCGACACCGTGTCCCGCCGTTCACGCGGAGGGGCGCCTGGTCCAGAGGTTGCGACGCTAGTGCAGGGACGTTTCAAGAGGGATGGCAGCGCTTCGGCGGAGCCGGAGCCGCACGGCGGGACCGGCCCCAAGGCCGTCGGCTCCTCGCCCCAGCACGCCCAGAACCAGGGCCAGACCCCGTCCGGCGACAAGGGAGAGCGCGCCGGTCGGACGGCCGGTGCGGCCGCCCCCGGCCAGCAGCCGTCCGCCAAGCCGGCCAAGAGCCCGAGCGGCCCCGGCCCGCGAATAGCCCTGCGCAACTGGCGGATCTCCACCCGTCTGGTGTCGCTGCTCGCGCTCCCGGTGGTCGCGGCCACCTCGCTCGGCGCGATGCGCATCAGCCAGTCGATGGACGACATGCAGCAGCTCGACAACATGAAGCTGCTGACCGAGATGACCAAGCAGGCCACCGAGCTGGCCGCGGGGGGGCCGGGGGGGGGCGCCCCCACCCCCGCCCCCCCCCCCCCGACCCGCCGGCGCGACCCCCCACAGCGCCAACCACCGAGCCCGCACAAAAACAAACACCCACGCG
>NZ_JBHXNW010000009.1:94253-104827 GCF_042717365.1 Streptomyces sp. NPDC058534 | reverse complement strand
CCCCGCCCGCCACCCCCACCACACCACGCCGCGCCCCCCCTACAGCCCCCCCCCGCCCCCCGCGCGGCGGCCGCCGCCCCCCCCCCCGCCCCCCCACCAGTCCGCCGGCCCCCTGGCCCACGGCTCGGCGTCCAGCGCCATCGCCGTCAAGGGCGACCGCGAGAAGACCGACCGGGCCCTGAAGAACTTCCTCGACAACTCCGAGGAGATCGACGCCGCCAGCAAGGACGGCAACCTCGTCGGCGTCCGTGACAGCCTCGTCGGCCTCGCGAGCGACCTGAACGACCTGAACAAGATCCGCGGCACGGCGTACAAGGCCAAGCAGAACTCGACCCAGACCGTCGAGGCCTACCACCGCCTGATCACCCACCTGCTCGACCTCTCGCAGGACATGGCGGAGGCGACCAGCAACCCCGACATGATTCAGCGCACGCGCGCCCTGTCGGCCTTCTCCTCGGCCAAGGAGTACGCGTCCATCCAGCGCGCGGTCCTGGCGGCGGCGCTGCCCGCGAACAACACCAGCAAGGGCAAACTCTCCGAGAACGACCGGCTGTACGCGCAGTCCGCGCTGGCGAGCCAGACGTCCGAGGTGCGCAGCTTCACCAGCATCTACGGCGACGGCGCCGAGGAACTCCTCAAGCCGATCTCCGAGGGCAACCCGGTGATCGAGGCGTCCGACCAGTACGCCGGCCGCGCCCTCAGCAGGTCCGACGGCCTCGGGGGGCTGAAGCCCCGGTCGTACCAGGACTGGCTGGACGACAGCTCCACCAAGATCCAGCAGATGAAGAACATCGAGCTGAAGCTGCTGGAGGACATGGAGCAGCAGGCCCGCGAGCTGCGCAACGAGTCCGAGCGCGAGGCCATCATCTCCGGTGTGCTGATCCTGCTCGTGCTCGGCGTCTCGCTGGTCGGCGCCTTCGTCGTGGCGCGGTCCATGATCCGCTCGCTGCGCCGCCTGGAGGACACCGCGACCAAGGTCGCCCAGGACCGCCTGCCCGAGCTGGTCAAGCAGCTCTCCGAGACCGACCCGCAGGACGTCGACACCTCGGTGGAGTCGGTCGGTGTGCACTCCCGGGACGAGATCGGCCGCGTGGCCGCGGCCTTCGACGACGTGCACCGCGAGGCGGTCCGCCTCGCCGCCGAGCAGGCCCTGCTGCGGGGCAACGTCAACGCGATGTTCACCAACCTCTCGCGCCGCTCCCAGGGCCTGATCCAGCGCCAGCTGTCGCTGATCTCCGAACTGGAGTCCCGCGAGGCCGACCCGGACCAGCTGTCCTCACTGTTCAAGCTCGACCACCTCGCGACGCGCATGCGCCGTAACGGTGAGAACCTCCTCGTCCTCGCCGGTGAGGAGCCCGGCCGCCGCTGGACCCGGCCGGTCCCGCTGGTCGACGTGCTCCGTGCCGCCGCCTCCGAGGTGGAGCAGTACGAGCGCATCGAGCTGTCCTCCGTGCCGACCACCGAGGTCGCAGGACGCGTGGTCAACGACCTCGTGCACCTGCTCGCCGAGCTGCTGGAGAACGCGACCTCGTTCTCCTCCCCGCAGACCAAGGTCAAGGTCACCGGTCACGCGCTGCCCGACGGGCGGGTGCTGATCGAGATCCACGACACCGGTATCGGCCTCTCCCCCGAGGACCTCGCGGCGATCAACGAGCGGCTCGCCTCGCCGCCCACCGTGGATGTCTCCGTCTCCCGCCGCATGGGTCTGTTCGTGGTCGGCCGCCTCTCGCAGCGCCACGGCATCCGCATCCAGCTGCGGCCGTCCGACTCCGGTGGTACGACCGCGCTGGTCATGCTGCCCGTCGACGTCGCCCAGGGCGGTCGCAAGCCGCAGCCGAAGCCGGGGCAGTCCGCCCAGGGCAACGGCGGTCCGGCGGCCGCGCAGGCCGCCGCGGGTGTCGCCGCGGCCCGCCGCGGCGGCCAGGGCGGCGCCCTCGCCGGCGGTGCCTTCGGCGGCGGCGCGCTCGGTGGTGGCAGTGGTGGCGGTGCTCCGGGCGGCCGGCTGAGTGCCGGTCAGGGTCCGCGGGCCGCACTCCCCGGACGGGACACGGACGGTCGCCCGGGTGCGCCCGGCGGTCCGCGCGGGCCCCAGTCCCCGGCCGGTCCCGGCCAGCAGAACCGCCCGGCCCCGACCGGCGCGGGAGCCGGTGCCGGTCATGCGCCCGGTGCTCCGCAGGGTCTGCAGGCCGCGGGCATGAACGCGCCGCGGGGCAACGCCCCGCAGGGCCAGGACGTCTTCGGCGACCGCGGTCCCGCCGCGCCCCCGCAGCGGGGCAAGCGCGGGAACAACGGCGACGCCGGACAGGGCCGTCGTCCGCAGCTGCCGCCGCGCGGTGGTCCGCGGGCCGAGCTGCCCGGCGGCAACCCTCAGCCCCGCACGCCCAGCTGGAGCGACGAGAACGCGCAGCCGCCCGTGGAGCGCGCCTCGCTGGACGCCCCGCGCGGCCACGAGGAACCGGACACCTCCCGCAGCCGCCGCACGCCGGACTTCGACGACCGGCAGGGCCCGGGCTCCACGGCGGAGATGCCGGCCGTGCCGCGGTTCGGCGAGCCCCAGTCCCCCGCCGCCACGGCCGAGTTCGCCCGCCCCGACTTCGACGCCCCGGCCCCTCGCCAGGACGCCCCGCAGAACACGGGCCAGTTCACGCGGCCGGACCAGAGCCGGCCGGAGCAGAACCAGAACCAGTACGACCAGAACCAGTACGACCAGGGCGGGTACGCCCAGAACCAGTACGGCCGGGACCAGTACGGGCAGGGCGGCGGCACGGACACCCCGCAGAACGACCAGTTCGCGCGGCCCGAGCAGGCCGGTCCGCAGCAGGGCAACGGGGCCTTCGTCCGCTCGGACGTCTTCGGCGGCCAGCCCCGTCAGACGGGCCCGAACGGTCCCGCCCAGGCCGACCGGTTCGCCGGCGCCCAGGGCTACGACAACGGCTCCACCGGGCAGCACGGCCTGCCGAGCCGCCCGAACCCGGCCGCCCCCGGCCCGTTCGAGCGCCCGCAGGCGGGCGGCGCGCAGGGCGGCAACGACTTCGGCGCACCGCGCCCGCCGGCCCCGCAGCGGCCCCAGGACGGCTGGGCCCTGCCCCCGGCCTCCGGTCCCGGTGACGGGCGTACGCCGCTGTACGACACGCTGGAGACCAACTGGTTCCACGGCGACCGCGAGGCGAGGGCGCAGCATCAGGCCCAGCCCGCCGCCCCGGAGCCGCAGGCCGCCCAGCCCCAGACCCCGGCGGCCCCACAGCGGCCCGCCACCTCTGCCTGGCGCAGTTCGCCGAACGACGACCTCGTCCGGCAGGCTGAACGCGTACGGCAGCCGGCGGCGGGCGGGGTCACCACCTCCGGCCTCCCGCGCCGGGTCCCCCGGGCCAACCTCGTCCCGGGGACGGCCCAGCAGCAGTCGCACCAGAACGGTCCGCAGATCTCGCGCGCGCCCGACGACGTGCGCGGCCGGCTGACCAATCTCCGTCGGGGAATCGCACAGGGCCGTCAGGCCGGTACCAACCAGACCGGCAGCTACCCGCGGCCCACTCACCAGCAGGAGCGTTAGTTGAGCCCGATGAGCCAGGCGGCACAGAACCTCAACTGGTTGATCACGAATTTCGTGGACAACACCCCAGGGGTGTCCCACACCGTCGTCGTGTCAGCCGACGGACTCCTTCTGGCGATGTCGGAAGGGTTCCCTCGCGACCGCGCCGACCAGCTCGCGGCCGTCG
The DNA here is from genome assembly GCF_042717365.1 of Streptomyces sp. NPDC058534. Taxonomy (NCBI): domain Bacteria; kingdom Bacillati; phylum Actinomycetota; class Actinomycetes; order Kitasatosporales; family Streptomycetaceae; genus Streptomyces; species Streptomyces sp. NPDC058534. Next base: position 101,111 of record NZ_JBHXNW010000009.1, on the reverse strand, counting down.
CCTCGGGGCTGACCTCGCTGACCGCCGGGGCGTCCCGGATCTTCGAGGGCGGCGACGTGGCTCAGACGGTGGTGGAGATGGAACGCGGGTTCCTCTTCCTCATGTCCGTCTCGGACGGCTCGTCCCTGGCCGTCCTCGCCCACCCGGACTGCGACATCGGCCTCGTCGGCTACGAGATGGCGCTCCTGGTCGACCGCGCGGGCGCGGTCCTCACACCGGACCTGCGCGCTGAACTACAAGGAAGTCTGCTCCACTGATCCGCCCCGGCACCACCCGTGTTACCAAATCACCGTCCGGCCGCCACAATCCCCCCACCGGCCTCGTCAGACGGCTTGACTGACCGACTTGCTGTCCCGCCCGGAGGATTCATGACCCCGCCCACCGCCTCTCATGATCCGTACGCGGAGCCGTACGAGGACGAGGGCGACCAGCCGCTGGTACGTCCGTACGCGATGACCGGTGGCCGGACCAGGCCGCGCTACCAGCTCGCCATCGAGGCGCTGATCAGCACGACGGCCGACCCGGCAGCGCTCATGGGGCTGCTCCCGGAGCACCAGCGGATCTGCCATTTGTGCCGCGAGGTGAAATCGGTGGCCGAGGTGTCGGCCCTGCTGGCGATGCCGCTCGGCGTGGCCAGGATCCTGGTCGCCGACCTCGCGGAGGCCGGGCTCGTCGCCATCCACCAGCCCGGCGGGGACGAGAACAACGGCGGTGCACCGGACGTGACACTGCTCGAAAGGGTGCTCAGTGGACTTCGAAAGCTCTGACGGAGGCCGGGCGACCACCTCCGCGAAGATCGTGGTCGCCGGCGGCTTCGGCGTCGGCAAGACCACGTTCGTGGGCGCCGTCTCCGAGATCAACCCCCTGCGCACCGAGGCCGTGATGACCTCTGCCAGCGCCGGGATCGACGACCTCACACACGCCGGTGGCAAGACGACCACCACGGTCGCGATGGACTTCGGCCGCATCACGCTCGACCAGGACCTGATCCTGTACCTCTTCGGTACGCCGGGCCAGGACCGGTTCTGGTTCATGTGGGACGACCTGGTGCGCGGCGCCATCGGCGCGGTCGTGCTCTGCGACACCCGCCGGCTGGCCGACTGCTTCCCGGCCGTCGACTACTTCGAGAACAGCGGTCTGCCGTTCGTCGTCGCGCTGAACGGGTTCGACGGACAGCAGCCGTACAACCCGGACGAGGTGCGCGAGGCGCTCCAGATCGGCCCGGACACCCCGATCATCACGACGGACGCCCGGCACCGCGCCGACGCCAAGTCGGCCCTGATCACGCTGGTGGAACACGCGCTGATGGCCCGCCTGCGGTAGGGCTGGGCAGGTCTGCGGGTGGTCGCAGCCAAGTCGGCAGGGTCCTACGGCACTTGTCGTAGACAGGACGGAGCCGACTGTGTCCTTTGACACGGTCGGCTCCGCTGTTCATAACGTTTCGGCAGAGGAATCGGGTGGTGCCGACACGCGACGCGGTCAACCGCTCTCGCTGCGCGCACGAAGGCCCCGTCTTTTGACGGGCCTCGCTCTTTATGACCGTTTTACGCGGGGCTTACATCACGTGTAACCCCCGCGTTCCACTGTTTGGAAGAGCGCTGGTCGCCGTGCTGGAATGCCGGAACTGCCCAATGGTCGAAGACGTACTCAGCAGTAGCGCGTACTCGATGACGGACTGGGTTCTGAGACACAGCGGCACGACGTAGGTGCCGACCGCCGAGAGGTTGTTGGTCGAGTGAGGCGAAGCAAGAACAGTCCCGAGCCATCGGCCCGGGGCAACTTCACCCCGCCGCCGCGCACAGCGGCGCCCGCCCCCGCGTCTGCTGCGGAACCCCAGGACGAGCCCGCGGCCGCCAGTGGCCGTTTCTCGCCGCGCAACTGGCGAGTGACCACCCGGCTGAACGCGATCCTGCTCATACCCGTGCTGGTCGGCCTGGTCATGGGCGGCTTCCAGGTGAAGAGCTCCATCGACACCTGGGGGGACGCAGAGGACGCCGAGAGCACGGCGCGCCTGGTCCAGGCCTCCCTCGGCTACGCCAACGCCCTCTACAACGAGCGCGACATCACGGCCGCTCCGCTGCTGCAGGGCAAGGGCGAGAAGGACGCCACAGTCACCGAGGCCCGTCAGGTGACCGACGAGGCGGCCGACAGCTTCGACGAGGCGGCCCAGGGCATGCCGGGCAAGGCGGGCCTGGAGCGCCGGCTGAAGGTGTTCCGCGAGCAGGAGCCCAAGCTCCAGACGCTGCGTGCGGCCGCCTACACCTCCAAGCTCAAGGGTGTGGAGACCGAGGAGGGCTACACCGGGATCGCCCACCCCCTGATGGAGTTCGCCAACGAACTCGGTCTGGGCACCGGCAACATCACCTCCTACGGCCGTACCGTCTACGCGATCTCCCTGACCAAGGCGGCACTCTCCCTGGAGCGCTCGATCGGCATGCACATGCTGGTCAAGCCCGGTCCGGAGCCCAGCCACCTCGCCAGCCAGCGGGTCGCCCTCTCCTCGTACGCCTACCTGGAGCGCATCGCGATCGAGGAGTACATCGGCGGCGGTACCGAGGAGGACGCGCAGAAGCTCGAGGACGCCGAGGCGAAGCTCAAGGAGGACGGCGCGGCCATGGCCAAGGAGGCCAGGGCCCAGGACCCGGACTACGTGCCGCCGCCGTCCAACCCGACCACGATGATCTCGGAGCTGGCCCAGCTGGACTCCACGGACACCGGTGCGCGGGCGGAGCTGGCCCAGCAGGGCATCACGCCGGAGAACTGGTGGGCGGTCAACACCCTCAAGTTCGACGCGTACCAGAAGATCGAGTCGGATCTGGCCGACAAGGCGGTCTCCGAGGCGTCCACGATCGCCGACGACGCCGAGCGGGACGCCTACATCACGGGTGCCGCGGTCGTGATCGCGCTGCTCGCCGCGTTCATCCTGGCCGGCATGGTGGCCCGCCAGATGAGCCGCTCCATGCGCCAGCTGCGCAACGCCGCCTTCGGCATCGCCGAGCAGCGTCTGCCGATGCTGGTCGACCAGCTCTCCCGCACCGACCCCGGCCGGGTCGACACCCGGGTCCAGCCGATCCCGATCACCTCGACCGACGAGATCGGCGAAGTCGCCCGCGCCTTCGACCAGGTCCACCGCGAGGCGGTGAGGCTCGCCTCCGAGCAGGCCCTGCTGCGGGGCAACATCAACGCGATCTTCACCAACCTGTCGCGCCGCAACCAGTCGCTGATCGAGGGCCAGCTGAGCCTGATCACCGACCTGGAGAACAACGAGGCCGACCCCGACCAGCTGGAGAACCTCTTCCGGCTGGACCACCTCGCCACCCGTATGCGCCGCAACGGCGAGAACCTCCTGGTCCTCGCCGGCGAGGAGCCCGGCCGCCGCTGGGACCAGCCGGTCCCGCTGGTCGACGTGCTGCGCGCCGCCTCCTCCGAGGTGGAGCAGTACGAGCGCATCGAGCTGTCCGGCGTGCCGGAGGCCGAGATCCACGGCCGGGCCGTGACCGACCTCGTGCACCTGCTCGCCGAGCTCCTTGAGAACGCGACCACGTTCTCCTCCCCGCAGACCAAGGTCCGGGTCACCGCGACCCGGCTGCCGGACGGCCGGGTGATGGTCGAGATCCACGACAAGGGAATCGGCCTGACCGCCGAGGACTTCGCGGACATCAACCACAAGCTGGCCAACCCGCCGACCGTGGACGCCGCGATCTCGCAGCGCATGGGCCTGTTCGTGGTCGGGCGGCTGTCCGACCGGCACGGCATCCGGGTGCAGCTGCGCCCCTCCGGCGAGCAGGCGGGCACCACCTCGCTGGTCATGCTCCCGGACGCCATCACCCACGGTGGCGGCGGCGACCAGCAGCGCACCGAGTTCACCGTCTCGCAGATCATCCCGGAGCAGAACTTCCAGGGCGGCGAGAACTTCGGTCAGGTCGGTCAGCCCATGCGCACCGCCGCCGAACTGGGCTTCGACGACAGCCGGTACGCCGAGGTCCCCGACGACATACGGGAGCTCGACCCGGTCGGCCGCTCGCTGATGCGCGAGGAGCGCAGGGCGGCCCTGGAGGCCCATTCGCACCCCGAGCTGCCCGGCCCGGCGAACCCCGACGGCGCCGGAAACGGCGGGACGCCCGGGTTCCAGGACCAGTTCACCGGTCAGCAGTCCCAGCAGTCCCAGCAGCCGGGCTACGACGCCGGCCGCGAGGGCTACGCGGACCAGCAGGGCGGCGGCTACGACCAGCAGTCGGCCTACACCGACCAGCAGCAGGCGTACCAGGAGCCGCAGCAGGCTTCGTACGACGAGCGGTACTACGCGCCGAACGGCGGCCTGCCGCAGGGCGAGGGCTACCCGCAGGGCGGCGGCTACGGCGACCCGTCGTCCTACGCCGAGCAGGGCCACGGCGGGCAGCAGCAGACCGGGGCCGGCGCCCGGGACGCGTACGCGCCCTTCGAACAGCGGCGCCACCAGGACGACTGGCCCCAGCAGGACGGCTACCGGGGCGGCTATCCGGAGCAGTACTCCACGGGTGCCCCCGAGGCGCAATCCGTGCAGGCCGCTGACGTGAACGAGCCGGACCGCGTAGGCTTCGAACGTCCGGGCCCGGCCCCCTCCGCCGCCCACGAGATGACCAACGCCGGTCTTCCCCGCCGCGGATCCACCGCGGGCGACGCGAGCGACGCGGGGCACGTGGGCCACGAGCCGCCGGCCGCCGCCGCTCAGGGGGCGAACGGCCGGGACAACTGGCGGTCGGCCAACGACGACCGATGGCAGCAGGCTTCCTCGCTGCGCAAGCCCAAGGCGGGCGGGGTGACCTCATCGGGCCTGCCGCGGCGGGTACCCAAGGCCAACCTGGTCGAGGGCGCCGCCGAAACCACTCCCCAGGGAGGCCCTCAGGTCTCCCGCGCTCCGGAGGACGTCCGGGGCAGGCTGAGCAACCTGCGGCGCGGTGTCGAGCGAGGCCGCAACGCAGGCAGTGAAACGAACGGCCAGGACACAAGGAATGAACACCGTGGTCCTGACAGCACCTACAACCAGGAGCGTTAGTGTGAGCCCGATGAGCCAGGCGGCGCAGAACCTCAACTGGTTGATCACCAACTTCGTGGACAACACCCCGGGGGTGTCCCACACGGTGGTGGTCTCCGCCGACGGACTCCTTCTGGCGATGTCCGAGGGGTTCCCGCGCGACCGTGCCGACCAGCTCGCGGCCGTCGCCTCCGGTCTGACCTCGCTGACCGCCGGTGCCTCGCGCATCTTCGAGGGCGGCAGCGTGAACCAGACGGTTGTGGAGATGGAGCGGGGATTCCTGTTCCTCATGTCCATTTCCGACGGCTCGTCCCTCGCCGTTCTTGCACACCCCGAGGCGGACATCGGCCTCATTGGGTACGAGATGGCCCTTCTGGTGGACCGTGCGGGCACGGTTCTGACGCCCGATCTGCGGGCGGAACTCCAAGGCAGCCTTCTCAACTAAAGGACAGACGGTGCGTTTTGGCGTCCCGTGGCCGTAAAGTTTCGGGACGCGGCTCCACAGCGATGGATGCCAGGCACAGTCGGAGGAGGAAAAAGTGGCAACACCCCCAGGCGGTCCGTCTTCGGGCAACTGGTCGTACGGCCCTGGTCAGGGCCAGAACGACGGCTCGGCGAACGGGTACGGCTACCCCTCCGTGCCGAGTCACCGGCAGCCGTACGCTCCGCAGGGCCCCGGCCCTGCGCCGTACGGCCAGCCGCACGCTCCGCGCATCCAGCCCGTGCAGCCGCAGCGCCGCACCCCTGAGCCGGCGCCCGCGGGGGCGTCGAACAACCCCCTGGTGCGCCCGTACGCCATGACGGGCGGCCGCACCAGGCCGCGCTACCAGCTCGCCATCGAGGCACTGGTGCACACCACCGCGCAGCCGCACCAGATGCAGGGCCAGTTGCCCGAGCATCAGCGGATCTGCAACCTCTGCCGGGAGATCAAGTCGGTGGCCGAGATCTCGGCCCTCCTGACGATCCCTCTCGGCGTGGCCAGGATCCTCGTCGCCGACTTGGCGGAGGCGGGACTGGTCGCCATCCATCAGCCCGGCGGCGACGAGAACGCCGGCGGCCAGCCAGACGTGACACTGCTCGAAAGGGTGCTCAGTGGACTTCGCAAGCTCTAGCGGCGGTCCTTCCCGCTCCACCACTTCCGCGAAGATCGTGGTGGCGGGCGGCTTCGGCGTGGGCAAGACCACGTTCGTCGGCGCTGTCTCGGAGATCAACCCGCTGCGCACCGAGGCCGTCATGACATCCGCTTCGGCGGGCATCGACGACCTCACCCACACGGGGGACAAGACGACCACGACGGTCGCGATGGACTTCGGCCGTATCACGCTCGACCAGGACCTGATCCTGTACCTCTTCGGTACGCCGGGCCAGGACCGGTTCTGGTTCATGTGGGACGACCTGGTGCGCGGCGCCATCGGCGCGATCGTGCTGGTCGACACGAGGCGGCTCGCCGACTGCTTCCCCGCCGTCGACTACTTCGAGAACTCGGGGCTGCCGTTCGTCATCGCGCTGAACGGGTTCGACGGGCAGCAGCCGTACAACCCGGACGAGGTCCGGGAGGCGCTCCAGATCGGGCCGGACACGCCGATCATCACGACGGATGCGCGGCATCGGGCCGACGCGAAGTCTGCGCTCATCACTCTCGTGGAGCACGCGCTGATGGCCCGTCTGCGGTAGGGCTCCGCCGAGCCTGCGCCGGGTTGCGCGACGCCCCCTGCGGCCACTGGGCTGCCGGGGGCTGTTTCGTTGCCGGGTGCGGGTGCGTCGTGGCTGGTCGCGCCCACGCGGCGGAGCCGCATATAGACACAGCCCCGCGCCCCTGAGATGCGAGAAGGGCCCCTCCTGGC
>NZ_JBHXNW010000009.1:74847-94243 GCF_042717365.1 Streptomyces sp. NPDC058534 | reverse complement strand
CCTCCCACCCCCGCGTCCCCGTTCATGGCTGTCCCGGCGCCCGGCCGGCTGCCGCCCCCCCTCTCCCCCAATCTCAGGTCAGCGCCAGCTGTGGGGGGCTCGGAAACCCGGTTCACGCTCCAGGCGGCGCCAACCCGCGCGGACGCGGCCGCCGCCGTGGGTCGGGGGGATCTCGGCGGGGCGGGCGGCGGCGCGGGCGAGGAGGAGGGCCGTGATGGCGGCGACCTCCTCGGGCTCGGCGTGGCCCTTCTCGACGCGGATGTCGGGAGTGGACATAGCGGTGGCTCCTCGGGTCACTGCGGCGGGTTGCCGTGCTTGCGGGAGGGCAGGTCGGCGTGCTTGGTGTGGAGCATCGCCAGGGACTGGACGAGCACCTCGCGGGTCTCGGCGGGGTCGATGACGTCGTCGACCAGACCTCGCTCGGCCGCGTAGTAAGGGTGCATCAGCTCGGCCTTGTACTCCTTGACCATGCGGGCCCGCATGGCCTCGGGGTCCTCGGCACCGGCGATCTGACGGCGGAAGATGACGCCCGCGGCACCTTCCGCGCCCATGACGGCGATCTCGTTGGTCGGCCAGGCGTAGGTGAGGTCGGCGCCGATGGACTGGCTGTCCATGACGATGTAAGCACCTCCGTACGCCTTGCGCAGGATGAGCGAGATCCGGGGCACCGTCGCGTTGCAGTACGCGTACAGCAGCTTGGCGCCGTGGCGGATGATGCCGCCGTGCTCCTGGTCGACGCCGGGCAGGAAGCCGGGTACGTCCAGAAGGGTGATGATCGGGATGTTGAAGGCGTCGCACATCTGGACGAAGCGGGCGGCCTTCTCGGAGGCCTCGATGTCCAGGACGCCGGCCAGGGCCTGCGGCTGGTTGGCGACGATGCCCACGACCTGGCCGTCGAGGCGGGCCAGGGCGCAGATGATGTTGCGCGCCCAGCGCTCGTGGACCTCCAGGTACTCGCCGTCGTCGACGAGCTCCTCGATGACCTTGGTCATGTCGTACGGACGGTTGCCGTCCGCCGGGACCAGGTCGAGCAGAACGTCCGAGCGGCGGTCCACCGGGTCCGAGGAGTCGGAGCGCGGCGGGTTCTCGCGGTTGTTCTGCGGGAGGAGGGAGAGGAGGTAGCGGACCTCGCCCAGGCACGTCTCCTCGTCGTCGTAGGCGAAGTGGGCGACGCCGGACGTCTCGGCGTGCACGTCCGCGCCGCCCAGGCCGTTCTGGGTGATCTCCTCGCCGGTGACGGCCTTGACCACGTCCGGGCCGGTGATGAACATCTGCGAGGTGTCGCGGACCATGAACACGAAGTCGGTGAGGGCGGGGCTGTAGGCCGCGCCGCCCGCGCACGGGCCGAGCATCACGCTGATCTGCGGGATGACACCGGACGCCCGGGTGTTGCGCTGGAAGATGCCGCCGTACCCGGCGAGTGCGCTGACGCCCTCCTGGATGCGGGCGCCGGCGCCGTCGTTGAGGGAGACCAGCGGGGCACCGGCCGCGATGGCCATGTCCATGATCTTGTGGATCTTCGTGGCGTGGGCCTCGCCCAGCGCGCCGCCGAAGATGCGGAAGTCGTGCGCGTAGACGAAGACCGTGCGGCCCTCCACCGTGCCCCAGCCGGTGACGACACCGTCGGTGTACGGCTTCTTGGTCTCCAGGCCGAACCCCGTCGCCCGGTGCCGGCGCAGTTGCTCGACCTCGCGGAAGGAGTCGGGGTCCAGGAGCAGCTCGATGCGCTCACGGGCCGTCAGCTTGCCCTTGGCGTGCTGCGCCGCCGTAGCCTTCTCGCTCGGTCCGGCCAGCGCCTGCGCACGGATCTCGTGCAGTTCGGCCACTCGCCCGCGCGCGTCCGTCGGCTCACCCGGCGCCTCATCCAAAACGGTCATGTAGCGACTCTACGAAGCCGAACGACGAATGCGAGCCGTCGACTCCGTACAGTCTCCGGCGCGTTTTCCTGGTAGCACCGAACAGAACCGCTACGCCATGCAGCCGTTTCGACTGCTCAGAGGGCCTGCCCCTTGTAGGGGTCACACAAAGCCGTCAGCTGAGAGCCACCTCACATTCATGGGTGGTACATACCACCCCTGGAGTGACACGGAGGCGCAGACGGCGGCCGGTGGCCAGGACCTCGACCGTCTCGTCGGACCGCACCGCGGCTCGTACCGGGTGGTCCCAGACGATCTCCAGGGCCTCCCCGGAGCGCGGCGGTTCGCTCACGCAGAGGGTAGCGGTACGGCCCCTGCGGCGGACCAGCACACTGGCCCCGGCCGTCGCGGTGAGCGGGCCCACCGTGCCGGCCCGCCAGAAGTTCGCCGCGGTGAGGCCGAGCGAGGGGACGGCGACCGCCTGCTGCCGGTCGTCGTTGGCGAGGACCCGCACCCGGCGGCGGTCGGCGGCGCGGCGGGCGACCGCGCCCCTGGAGGCGCCGGGCATGAGGACGTAGACGTAGTCGGCGTCGGAGGGGTCGGTGCCGTGGTCCAGCCAGAGGGTCTGCCAGCGGCGGGTGCGGCGCTCGGTGGTGCTGGTGGTGTTGATGTCCGACCAGGCGCCGGTGCGGTCCTCGCGCAGGGTCCGCAGGCCGCCCCCGGGCACGATCCAGCCGCCGTGGCCCTCCAGATGGGCCCAGTCCCGGCCCCGCACGAGAGCCTGGGTGCCGCCCTCTCCCAGGTTCCGGTTGTCGACGACCGTCTCGACCGGGACTCCGTCCGTGCAGGTGATGCCGGCGCCGAGGCAGACCACCTCGTCGTCGAGGAAGAACCAGGACTTGCGGGCCTCCAGGGTCGAACCGAGGCCCTTGAGGTGCTGGCCCACGGCCGCGAACTCGCCGTCGGTGGTGCCGCCGACCCAGCGCACGTCGGGTTTGGGGGCGCCCCACTCGCCGCCCGCCCGGTCGGCCAGGCGCTTGGTGGAGACGGTGGTGCCGGGCAGCCGGTACCAGTCGACGGTCGGCCAGAACCAGTCTGTGTACTGGTCGGACCGGTCGGACCGGTCGGACCGATCGGCCCTGGTCCCGTTCGCCCACCAGCTGAGCATGCCCGCGCCGGTGTGCCAGCCGCGCGGGTTCTCGCCGTTGCCGCACTCGTAGTGGGAGATGCGGTCGCTGGCCATGGCGAGGCCCGCGGTGAAGGCGGGGCGGCGGTGGACGGCGCGGTCCATGGCGGCGAAGAGGCGGTGCCCGGTGGGCTCGGACGCGGCCTCGACGGGGTCGGCGGCGATCGCGTGCAGCCGCGCCAGGTCGGCGACCGGGAACTGAGGTGCCGTGAGGACCGGGGTGACGGTGTCCCGTTCGATCCAGCCCTTGATCCGCGCGTACCAGCGTTGGCGCTCGGTCTCGCTCGCGCCGCCCGCGAGGACGGCCATGGCGGCGATGATCTGCTGGCCGTGGAAGTGGTCGCTGCGCATGACGTGCAGGTCGTCGCCGGCCAGGTAACCCCGGCTGATGGCACGGCCGTTGACGCCGTCCATGACCAGTCCGTCGTGGATGAGGGGGGCGTAGGCGTGCTCGACGCTGTCGAGGACGATCTGCTTGCCGGGGTCGGTCACCTCCCACTGCGAGCCGGCGAGCAGGGTGAACAGCCGGCCGAGCCCGTCCAGCATGACCTGGCCGTACGTACCCGAGTAGGCGACCCAGGTGTGCTGCACGAACGAGCCGTCGGCGTAGAGGCCGTCGCCCTCGGTGACGTAGGGGAAGACCGGTGAGAGGGCGTCGCGGGCCAGGGCGATCTTGTCGGGTGCGCGGCCCAGGATGCCGCGCAGGGCGACGGAGCGGCAGAGGTCGACGCGGTTGGCGCCGGTGGAGGTGCCGGAGTAGTCGCGGAGCATCGCGTCGGGGATGAAGTGGTCCACGGCGGCGCAGGCGGCGGCGACACGGTCGGCGCCCAGGTGGTCGTACAGGGCGGCCGTGATGTCCGTCAGCAGGCGCGGGCTGCCGATCTGCCACTCCCACCAGTTGCCGTAGCGGGTGGTGGCGGGGTTGTAGACGGTGGCCGACAGGTGGTCGAGGCCGCGCAGGATGTCGGCGAGGAGCGCGGGGTCGCCGGTGGAGCCGGTGCCCCGCTGTACGTACGCCTCGGTCATCGTCCACAGGCGGCCATAGGCGAACGTGATGCCGGCGGGCGGGTCGAAGGGGTGGCCGGGCCACAGGGAGGTGGGGGTCGGCGCCATGGTGGCGCGGTGGTCGCGGGCGCGTTCGCCGGTCTCCGCGAGGCGGGAGGCGTACGGCTCGGCGACCGGGTCGTAGCCGGTGCCGAGGGCGATGTCGAGCCAGCGTCCGCGGAGGGTGTCGTAGGGGTCGGCGGCGGCCGCTGCGGCGGGCGTGCCGAGAGCGGGGGGCAGCGCGGCGGCCACGGCGGCCGTCAGGAGGAGGGAGCGGCGGGTCGGTCCGGCGCCGGTCCGGGGGACGTGCGGCCAGGTGGAGGTCATGCTCATGACCCTTCCCCGCCGTCCGCGGCACTACGTCCCGCTCGGCCGTCCCGGTGAACATGCGACGCCACGCCGCACACATCCGTTGAATGTTGAACGGAATAGGTCTAGAGTCGGCACCGTTGGATTGGTTGAACATTCAACATCAAACGTCCAGACCCCCGGAGGACACCATGACCAGCACCCCCGACCTCGCCACCGTGACCGGCGAGTACACGATCGACCCCGCCCACACCATGATCGGATTCACCGCGCGCCACGCGATGGTCACCAACGTCAAGGGCAAGTTCCTCGACTTCAGCGGCACGCTACACCTGGACGGCGCCGACCCGAGCCGCTCCACGGCGACCCTGGACGTCACGATGGACAGCATCGACACGGGGTCCCCGGACCGCGACGGCCACCTGAAGAGCTCGGACTTCTTCAACACGGACGAGTTCCCGACGATGACCTTCCGCTCCACCGGTGCGGAGTCCCGCGGCGGCGACGACTACCGCATCACCGGCGACCTCACGATCCTCGGCACCACCAAGCAGCTCGCCATCGACCTGGAGTTCAACGGCGCGGCCAAGGACCCCTTCGGCAACGAGCGCGTCGGCTTCGAGGGCAAGGCCGAGATCAAGCGCTCGGAGTGGGGGCTCACCTGGAACGCGGCCCTGGAGACGGGCGGTGTCCTGGTCTCCGACAAGATCAAGCTGAACTTCGACATCTCGGCGATCAAGCAGGGCTGAGGTCCACGTCGGCGGCGGCCCGGAGGCGGACACGCCGGCCGGGCCAGCCGATCGTCCGGTAGATCGCGTTGTACTGGGCGACGGAACGGTCCGCCGGCATCAGATCGCCGTCGTCCTCGGGGTCCCGCACCGACGTGGTGTGCCCGTCGGCGACGACGACGAGGTCGTACCCCCGGCTCAATGCCTGTCGTGCCGTGGTGTCCACGCAGATCTCGGTGGCGAACCCGGTCACGATCACCTCGGTGACGCCGAGCCCCTCCAGCAGTGCGTCGAGGCCGGTGTCCAGGAAGCTGTCCGGGGTCGTCTTGTCGACGACCGGCTCACCGTCCCGCGGTGCCAGCTCGGGCACGACCTGCCAGCCCTCGGTGCCGTACACCATGCCCTCGTCCCGCTGCCGGACCGTCACCACCGGCACCCCGGCCGCGCGGGCCCGCTCAGCGAGACCCGCGATCGCGGCGACCGTCTCGGCGGCCCGGTGCGCCATGGCGACCGTGGCATTCTGCATGTCGATCACGAGGAGTGCGCTGCGGGTCGGCATGGGCTCACCGTAGCGACGCGGGCCTCCGGCCGCCTCCGCAATTTCCCAGCAGCTCCCGCACCTGGTCGAGCGCCTGGCCGAACGGGTCCGGGAAGACCCCCACGCCGTGCGCGACCAGCGCGCCCTCGTGCAGCAGCATCAGCGTGCGGGCCAGCCGGTCCGCCCCGGCCGCGTCGATCTCCCGGGCGAGGCCGGTGAAGAGGTCGAGCATCCACCGCTTCTGCCCGGTGATGACCGGATACGCCGGGTGGGACGGGTCGCTGATCTCGGCGTGCGCGTTGATCATGCTGCACCCCTTGCCGCCGTACTCCCCCGCCCACGCGCGCGACGCCTCGAAGACCGCCAGGACCCGTGCGTCCGGCCCCTGTCCCACGACCGCGTCGAGACGGCCGGCGAGGAGTTCCCGCCAGCGCTCGTCCCGCCCGGCCAGGTACTCCACGACGATCTGCTCCTTCGAGCCGAACCGGTCGTAGAGCGTCTTCTTGGTGACGCCCGCCTCGGCGGCGACGAGGTCCACGCCCACGGCGTGGATGCCGCGCTCGTAGAACAGCCGCTCGGCCGCCTCCAGGACACGTCGCGCACCGGGCGTCATGCGGACGCGGTGCGGCTTCTTCTGCACAGGCTCCGCGTTCGTCCTGTGCTGGAGCTCCGGTTTCATCGGCGCCAAGCTCGGCGCGGGGACCGCGGACGCGACGACGCTCCTGATGTGGCGCTTCGTGCCGCTCGCCGTGGTCCTGATCGCCGTCGCGGCCGTCTCACGCACGGCGTGGCGCGGGCTGACCCGCCGGGAGGCCGGCCGGCAGGTCGCGGTCGGCGCCCTGTCGCAGAGCGGCTACCTGCTCAGCGTCTACTACGCCATCCAGCTCGGTGTCTCCAGCGGCACCACCGCCCTGATCGACGGCGTGCAGCCGCTGGTCGCCGGCGCGCTCGCCGGTCCCCTGATGCGGCAGTACGTCTCCCGCCGGCAGTGGCTCGGACTGTGGCTGGGGCTGGCCGGCGTCGCCACGGTCACGACGGCCGATGCCGCGGCGGCGGGCGCGGACGTGCCGTGGTGGGCGTACTTCGTGCCTTTCCTCGGCATGCTGTCGCTGGTGGCGGCCACTTTCCTGGAGGGCCGTTCGCGGGCGGTGGTCGCGCCCCGGGCCGCGCTGACGATCCACTGCGTGACCAGCGCCGTGCTCTTCTCCGGCCTGGCCGTCGGTGCCGGGGCGGCGGCCCCGCCCGCCGACTCGTCCTTCTGGCTGGCGACGGCCTGGCTGGTGGTGCTGCCGACGTTCGGCGGCTACGGGCTGTACTGGCTGATCATGCGCCGGTCCGGCGTCACCGAGGTGAACACCCTGATGTTCCTCATGGCACCGGTCACCGCCGTGTGGGGCGCCCTGATGTTCGGCGAGCACTTCGGACCGCAGACGGCCGTGGGTCTCGCGGTCGGACTCGCGGCGGTGGTCGTCGTACGGCGCGGGGCGAAACCCTCACGGACGGCGCGGGCCGAAGAGGCCGACCAGGCCGACCAGGCCGAGCGGACCGACGGGTCACACCAAGACGCGCGCCACGAGACCCTGCGGGTGCCCTCCCGATGACCACGGCCTCCCGCTCAGAATCCGCCGCCGAAGTCCCCGCCGCCGAATCCGCCGCCTCCGCCGAAGTCGCCGAACCCGCCCCCGAAGTCACCGGAGTCGAAGTCGCCGCCGGAGACGTCGCCGCCCTCGTGGCCGCCGAAGTCGCCGTAGCCCTCGCCGTAACCGGCGCCGTAGGCCGGGCCGGCCATCATGCTGCCCAGCATGGTGCCGACCAGCAGGCCGGGCAGGATGCCGGCGCCGAAGTACCCGCCCGCCCAGGGGCCGTACGCCGGGCCCGCGTCCCAGTAGGGGCGGCGGCCCTGGGCGGTGTCCACCTCGCGGACCATCGGGTCCAGGCCGTCGGACAACCGGGCCTGGTCGGCCGCGCAGACGGGCACCTCGCGGGTGGCGCCGCCCGGCGGGGTCCAGGTGGCGTCGGCGACGGACGGGCCGTGGCGCGGGTCGAAGAAGCAGGGCGGCCGGCGGTCGGGCAGCGGCCGTCCCTCACGGCGGGCGGCGAGCAGCGCGAGCGAGAAGCGGCCGTCCTCCAGCGACTGGGTGACCGCCCGCACGTCCTCCGGTTTGCGGGCATTGCCCATGAACGTCTTGGCCTGCTCGTACGCGTCGAGGCCGTGTTCGTAGTCCGTGCGCATCGCGTCGTCGGCGCCCGGCTCCCCGGGGTGGAAGTCCAGGCGGTCCAGCTCCTCGCCGAACGCCGTGATGTCCTCGTCGACCACCACCCGCAGCCGCTCCAGTGCCTGTCGCTGCTCCTCCTCGCGGCGGAGCCGGTTGCGCCGGGCGATGGCGTAGGCACCCGCGCCGCCGGCCGCGACGACCGCGCCCGCGGTGATCAGGGCGCCGGTCGGCACGGTGGCGCCGCCGGAGTCCCAGGAGGAGGGGGCCGAGCCGCGCACGCTGCGCAGCGCGTCGTCGACGAAGTCGTTGAGCTGGGCCTTGGTGTCGCCCGCCCCCTGCGCGGCCGTGACCAGGTTGTCCACGCCCTGGCGGCTCAGCACGCTGCTGTCGGCGCGGGCGTCGAACTCGTCGCCGAGGCGGATGCCGTACAGGCCGGTGATGCCGGTCTCGGTGCGCAGGTTCTGGAAGAGGTCGTCCTTCGGGTAGTCGGCCGGGAGGACCGCCACGAAGACCGGTTCGCCCGCGTCCTCGATCTTGTCGGCGAGCGCGTCGGCGTCCGCGTCGGAGAGCAGACCGGAGGCGGCCGGGTCCACGTACACGGGACTCTCGCGCAGGGCCGCCCCGATCGTGGAGACGTCGGTGGCGGCCTGCGCGCCGGGCGCACCGGCCATCAGCACCGCCAGCGCGGCGATGACCGGCGCGATCAGGAGGCGTATGAGGACTTGAACGCGAACGCCCTTCATACCTTCGAAAGTACCCGAACACACCTCAATGAGACATAAGTGCGGGTCGGAAATTCGCCGCGGGAGACCGGGTCACGCCGCGGGCGTCACCCCCGCCCGCAGCAGCCCGTACGTGTACGCGTCCTCCAGGGCCTGCCACGAGGCGGCGATGACGTTCTCCCCGACGCCCACCGTGGCCCACTCCCCCGTGCCGTCGCTGGTGGAGATGAGGACCCTGGTCGTGGACTGGGTGCCGTGCACGCCCTCCAGGATGCGGACCTTGTAGTCGACCAGGTCCAGCTTGGCAAGCTCCGGGTAGAGCTTCTCCAGGGCCACGCGCAGGGTCCGGTCCAGGGCGTTGACCGGGCCGTTGCCCTCGGCGGTGGCGACGATGCGCTCGCCCTTGGCCCAGAGCTTGACCGTGGCCTCGTTGGCGTGGGTGCCGTCGGGGCGGTCCTCGGTGATCGCGCGCCAGGACTCGACCTCGAAGTACCTGAGCGGCCTGCCCTCGGCCTCGGCGCGCAGCAGCAGCTCGAAGCTCGCGTCGGCGGCCTCGTACGTGTAGCCGGCCAGCTCGCGTTCCTTGACCCGCTCGACGACCCTGCCGACCAGCTCGCGGTCGCCGCCGAGGTCGACGCCGAGTTCCTTGCCCTTCAGCTCGATGGAGGCGCGGCCGGCCATGTCGGAGACCAGCATCCGCATGGTGTTGCCGACCAGCTCGGGGTCGATGTGCTGGTAGAGGTCCGGATCGACCTTGATCGCGGACGCGTGCAGGCCGGCCTTGTGCGCGAAGGCGGAGACGCCGACGTAGGGCTGGTGGGTGGAGGGCGTGAGGTTCACGACCTCGGCGATGGCGTGCGAGATCCGGGTCATCTCGCGCAGCCGGCCCTCCGGCAGCACCTGCTTGCCGTACTTCAGCTCCAGCGCGGCCACGACCGGGAACAGGTTGGCGTTGCCGACGCGCTCGCCGTAGCCGTTCGCCGTGCACTGGACGTGGGTCGCGCCCGCGTCGACGGCGGCCAGGGTGTTGGCGACGGCGCAGCCGGTGTCGTCCTGGGCGTGGATGCCGAGCCGGGCGCCGGTGTCGGCCAGCACCGTGGCGACCACGGCCTGGATCTGCGCCGGGAGCATGCCGCCGTTGGTGTCGCAGAGGATGACGACGTCGGCGCCCGCCTCGGAGGCGGTGCGGACGACGGCCTTCGCGTACTCGGGGTTGGCGCGGTAGCCGTCGAAGAAGTGCTCGCAGTCGACGAAGACCCGGCGGCCCTGGGCCTTCAGGTGGGAGACCGTGTCGGCCACCATCGCCAGGTTCTCGTCCAGCGTGGTGCGCAGGGCCAGTTCCACGTGCCGGTCGTGGGACTTGGCGACCAGGGTGATCACCTGGGCGCCGGATTCCAGGAGCGCCCTGACCTGGTGGTCCTCGGCGGCGGTCGCGCCCGGACGGCGGGTGGCGCCGAAGGCGACCAACTGGGCGTGCCGGAAGTCGATCTCCTGCTGGGCGCGGGCGAAGAACTCGGTGTCGCGGGGGTTCGCGCCGGGCCAGCCGCCTTCGATGAAGCCCACACCGAAGTCGTCCAGGTGCCGTGCGATGGCCAGCTTGTCCGCGACCGTGAGGTTGATGCCCTCGCGCTGCGCACCGTCGCGCAGGGTGGTGTCGAAGACGTGGAACGAATCGTCGAGTTCGCTGGTTGCGGTCATGATCTGAAGGCTCCTGTATGGGATCTCGGTCTACCGGAATGACCGGTTCCACCGTCCGTCTATGATCCCTCGCGCTCTCTTCCCGGCTTGGGGTGGGCCAGGAAAAAGAAAAACCCCTCGCGGGTGCGAGAGGTCTGCGCGCGGGTCGAGGACGACGGTGTCCGCCCGTACCTGGTCGTACGTGGCGGTCACTGCGGACCGGCGCGCCTGCTGCCAATAATCATGGCGAACGAGAGCACGGAGGCAGTCTGGCACACTCCGTCCGTCCGCTCACCGACCGTCTCAAGATGCGAGCAGGCCCGGTCAGACGTCCGTGAAGAGGCCGTCCGTCAGGAACTCCCGCACATGGCCGAGCACCTGCGCCCGGTCCGTCCCCCGCAGGCCGATCGCCACGTGGATGGCGAGGCCGTCGAGGAGCGCCCGCAGCCGGGACGCGAACCGGTCGGGGTCGACGTGGCGGAACTCGCCGCGCGAGACGCCCTCGGCGAGCAGGGCGACCAGGTCGCGGTGCCAGGCGCCCTCGATGGCGGCCTGCCGGTCGCGGGCGTCGTCCTCGGCGTTCTGCGAGCGGTTCCACACCTCCAGCCACAGCGTCCAGTGCGGGTCGCGGTGGCCGTCGGGGACGTAGAGGTCGACGTACTCCTGGAGGCGTTCGCGGGCGGTGCCGGGCCGGGTGAGCAGCCGGCCGCGTTCGACGCCCAGGCGGCCCTCGCTCCACTCCAGGGTGCGCAGCAGCAGTTCGTCCTTGGAGTGGAAGTAGTAGAGGAGGTGGCCGCTGCTCATGCCGACCTCGCGGCCGAGCGCCGCCATGGTCAGCTTCTCCAGGCCGCGCTCGGCGATCATCTCCATGGCGGCGGCGAGCACGTCCTCACGCGGCGGCGCCTGTCTGCGCCCACCACCGGCCATGTCCCGCTCCTAGATCTTTGGCTGCTGCTGCGTGATGCAGTGGATGCCCCCGCCACCCGCGAAGATCGTACGCGCGTCCACCAGGGTCACCGTCCGGCGCGGGTGCAGGCGGCGGAAGATACCGGCCGCGATCTCGTCGCGCGGGTCGTCGAAGGCGCACAGGACGACGCCGCCGTTGCAGAGGTAGTGGTTGATGTAGGAGTAGTCGGCCCAGTGACCGTCGGCCTCCAGGACGGTCGGGGCGGGCACCTCGACGACCTCCAGGCGGCGCCCCCGGGCATCGGTGGCGGCGCGCAGGACGCCGATGGCCTCCTTGGTCACCTCGTGGTCGGGGTGTGCCGGGTCCGGCTGGTGGTGGGCGACGACGACGCCCGGCGCGGCGAAGGCGGCGACGATGTCGACGTGGCCGAGGGTGCCGAAACCGTTCGGGGGGTAGTCGCCGGTGAGGCCGCGCGGCAGCCAGATCGCCCTGCTGGTGCCGAGGTGCGCGTGGATCTCCGCCTCGGCCCGCTCCCTCGTCCAGCCGGGGTTGCGTTCGGGCCCGAGCTGCACGGTCTCGGTGAGCAGCACGGTGCCCTCGCCGTCGACGTGGATGCCACCGCCCTCGTTGACGAGCGGCGAGGTGTACGTCCGGGCGCCCGCGAGGCCGGCGACGTGCGCGCCGATCTTCGCGTCGTGCTCCCAGCGGGCCCACTCCTGGGCGCCCCAGCCGTTGAAGGTCCAGTCGACGGCCGCCAGCCCGTCCGGTCCGGTGAGGAAGGTGGGGCCGATGTCCCGCATCCAGGCGTCGTCCAGCTCCCGTTCGACGGTGTCGATGCCGTCGCCGAGCAGCGCCCGTGCCTCGGCGGACCGGCCCGGACCGCACACCACCGTCACCGGTTCGAAGCGGCGGACGGCACGGGCGACACCGGCCCAGGCGATGTGCGCGGCGGCCAGGTCCCCGGGGCCCTCGAAGGTGGGGTTGGGGCCCGGCCACGCCATCCAGGTGCGCTCGTGCGGGGCCCATTCGGGGGGCATGCGGAAGCCGTCGGCGGCAGGGGTGGTCATGGCGGTCACTTTCACAGGACGTTGAGGCGGCTTCACAGGAGGTTGAGGCGATTTCACAGGGCGTAGCGGCGGGTTCACAGGAAGTAGAGGCGGTTGAGGGAGACCGAGTCGGCCGGTTCGGAGCGCAGCGGGTCGCCGTCGAGGGTGACCAGGCCGGTGCGCCGGTCGACGTCGACCTGTCCGGTACGGGAGTTCAGGCGCAGGTCGGCCGGTCCGATGCCGCGGGTGCCGCGCACGGCGACCCGGCGGCGGCGGGTGGGCATCGTGTCGTGCCCCTGGTCCACGGCGGCCTGCGCGACGAAGGCGACGGAGATCTCGGCGGGCGTGGCGCCGTGGGCGCCGAACTGCGGCCCGAGGACGAGGGGTTCACAGGTGTCGGTGGCCGCGTTGGGGTCGCCGACCACGCCGTACGCCGGGAAGCCCGACTTGAGGACGAGCTGCGGCTTGGCGCCGAAGTACTCCGGGCGCCACAGCACGATGTCGGCGAGCTTGCCGACCTCGATCGAGCCGACCTCGTGCGCGAGACCGTGGGCGATGGCCGGGTTGACGGTCAGCTTGGCCATGTAACGCAGGACGCGCTCGTTGTCGTTGTCGTCGTCGGGGGCGCCGAACTCGGCCTTCATCTTCCCGGCCATCGCGAAGGTGCGGCGGACCGTCTCGCCGGCCCGGCCCATGCCCTGCGCGTCGGAGGAGGTGATCCCGATGGCGCCCAGGTCGTGCAGCACGTCCTCGGCGCCCATGGTCCCTTCGCGGATGCGGTCGCGGGCCATGGCGGCGTCGCCCGGCAGCTCGGTCTTGAGGTCGTGGACGGAGACGATCATGCCGTAGTGCTCGGCGACCGCGTCCCGGCCGAAGGGCAGGGTGGGGTTGGTGGAGGAGCCGATGACGTTGGGGACGCCGGCCATCTTCAGCACGTTGGGGACGTGTCCGCCGCCGCAGCCCTCGATGTGGAAGGCGTGGATGGTGCGGCCCTCCAGGACACGGAGGGTGTCCTCGACGGACAGGCACTCGTTCAGGCCGTCGCTGTGCAGGGCGACCTGGACGTCGTGCTCCTCGGCGACGCGCAGCGCGGTGTCGAGGGCGCGGGTGTGGGCGCCCATGTCCTCGTGCACCTTGAAGCCGGACGCGCCGCCCTCGGCCAGCGCCTCGATCAGCGGGGCCTCGTGGGACGACGAACCCCGGCCCAGGAACCCGATGTTGACCGGCCACGCGTCGAAGGCGCCGAACGCGTGCTTCAGCGCCCAGGGCGAGTTCACCCCGACGCCCCAGACCGGCCCGAACTCCTGGCCGATGATCGTCGTCACGCCGGAGGCGAGGGACGCCTCCATGATGCGCGGGGAGAGCAGGTGAACGTGGGTGTCGACGGCTCCGGCGGTGGCGATCAGACCCTCGCCGGAGACGATGGACGTGCCGGTGCCGACGACCACGTCGACGCCGTCCAGGGTGTCGGGGTTGCCGGCCCGGCCGATGGCGTGGATGCGGCCCTCGCGGATGCCGATCGACACCTTGCGGATGCCCTGGACCGCGTCGATGACCACGACGTTGCTGATGACGACGTCGCAGGTCTCGCGCACGGCGGCGGCCTTGAGGTGCAGCCCGTCGCGGGCGGTCTTGCCGAACCCGGCGAGGAACTCGTCGCCCTGGAGCTGGGCGTCGGACTCGACGCGGATCACCAGCCCCGAGTCGCCGAGGCGCAGCCGGTCGCCGGCCCGGGGGCCGTGGGTGGCGGCGTAGGCGTGCGGGTCGATGTGGATCGACTCGCTGATCTCGCGTCCCTTGGAGCGGCTCATCGCACGCCTCCTTCCGGTGTTTCCTGTGTGGCGGACGGGCCGGGGTTGCCAGAGCTGCCGGGAGTGACGCCCAGATATCCGCAGGCTGCCGCCCGCCGCAGGGCCTCCTCCTTGGCGCCCGGTGCGTCCAGCGGCCCGTCGACCAGTCCGGCGAACCCGATCGCGACCCGTCGGCCGCCGATGGGCACCAGGCCGACCTCGGCGCTCTCGCCGGGCCCGAAGCGGACCGAGGACCCGGCGGGGACGGCGAGGCGCATGCCGTAGGCCCGCTCGCGGTCGAAGTCCAGGCGCGGGTTGGCCTCGAAGAAGTGGAAGTGGGAGGTCACGGAGACCGGCACGGTCGCGGTGTTGGTGACCGGCAGGCGGACCGCCGCCTCGGGTTCGGCGTGGTCGGGTCCCGGCAGCAGGGCTCCCGGACCCGCCGGTCCGAGCCCCCCGCCCCCGATCGGGTCGGAGACGACCGCGAGCCGGGAGCCGTCGTCGAAGACGGCCTCCACGTGCACCTCGGTGACCACGTCGGCGACACCGGGCAGTACGTCGTCCGGGCCGAGCACGGACCGGGCCAGCTCGACGGCCTCGGCGAGACGGGCGCCGTCGCGGGCGGCCTCGCACACGGTGTCCGCGATCAGCGCGGTCGCCTCCGGCACGTTCAGCCGGAGCCCTCGGTCCCGGCGGGCCCGGGCCAGCTGGGCCGCCCCGAAGAGCAGCAGCCGGTCACGTTCCGTGGGGGTCAGTCTCACGACGCGGCACCTCCTTGCCATCCAGACTATCCAGACTTTAGAACATCACTCTAAACACGGCATTCCTCGAACGGAACCATTGACGGACAGTGCAGGCAGACGTCACATTGAACGTCGCTCTAAACCCTCAGGCGGCCGTCGAAGGAGACCAGCCATGCCGATCGAACAGCGCGGAGTCGACACCATCCCGGAGGAGGAACGCACCAGCGGGCCCGGGGATCTCGTCTCGATCCTGCTGGGCTCCAACCTCTGCCTCGGTGTGATCGTCTTCGGCTGGCTGCCGCCGTCCTTCGGCCTGGGCTGGTGGGCGTCGGTCGGCGCGGTGGTGGCGGGCACGGTCGCCGGCACGCTGTTCACGGCACCGCTCGCGCTGGTCTCGCTGCGCACCGGCACCAACCTGTCGACGTCGTCCGGCGCCCAGTTCGGTGTGCGCGGGCGGCTGGTGGGTTCGGTGGTCGGGCTGCTGCTGGCCCTCGGCTACACCGCGCTGACCGTGTGGATCGGCGGGGACGTGATGATGGGCGTGCTCCACCGGCTCTTCGGACTCCCGCAGGGCGGGGCCGCGTACGCCGTCGTCTACGGCCTGCTCGCCGCGGCGACCGTCGCGGGCGCGGTCTACGGCTACCGGGTGCTGCTCGCCATGTCCAAGGTGCTGGCCTACGGCATGACCGCCCTGCTGGTCCTGGGCGTGATCGCCTACGCCCCCGACTTCACGACCGCCGCGCTCCCCGAGACCGGCGGCTATCTGCTGGGCGGCTTCTGGCCGACGTGGCTGCTCGCCGCCGTGGCCGCCGGCCTGTCCGGGCCGATCGCCTTCATCACGCTGCTCGGCGACTACACCCGCTACATCTCCCCGGCCCGCTTCTCCTCGCGCCGGGTGCTGCACGCGACCTGGCTGGGGCTGATGCTGGGGCTGCTCGTGCCGCAGCTCTTCGGCACCTTCACCGCGTACGCCGCCCGTGCCGCCTTCGACTACGCGGGCCCGCTGGTCGACGCCGCCCCCACCTGGTACCTGGTCCCGCTGCTGCTGGCCGCCTCGGCCGGTTCGGTGGGCAACGCCGGGCTGATGCTCTACTCGATGGGCCTGGACCTGGACGCCATCCTGCCGCGCGCCTCCCGCGCCCGCGCCACCTGTGCCGTCGCCGTCGTCGCGACGGCCTGCGTCTTCGCCGGGCACTACGCCTGGGACGCGCAGTCGGCCATGACGTCGTTCGTGCTGCTGCTCACGGCGATCGGCACGCCGTGGGCGGTGATCACGATGATCGGCTCGGTCCGCTGCGGCGGGGTGTACGACGCCGACGCGCTCCAGGTCTTCAACCGCCGCGCACGGGGCGGGATCTACTGGTACCGCGCCGGCTGGAACGTCCCCGCCACGGCCGCCTGGGCGGTGGGCGCGACGGTCGGCGTCCTGGCCGTGTCCCTGCCGTCGTACGAGGGCCCCCTGCTGTCCCTGACCGGCGGCGTGGACTGCAGCTTCCTGCTGTCGGGGCTGGTGGGCGGGGTGGTGTACGTGCTCGCGGTGCCGGGTGCCATCGCGCCTGCGGCGAGCGGGACGGAGCTCGCGACGGCCACCTCTTCAGCGACCGAGTCGGATGGTGGGCGGGCATAGGCCGGGGGTCCGGGGGCGGAGCCCCCGGCGAGGCCCGCCCCCACGCGGGGTGCCTCAGGCCAGGCGGTGCATCCACCCGTGCTTGTCCTCGGCCGTCCCCCGCTGAATGTCCAGCAGAGCCGTACGCAGACGCGTCGTCACCGCACCCGGCTCGCCCCCGCTCTGCTGCCACTCCGCCCCGGCCCGCTTCACCGTGCCGACCGGCGTGATCACGGCCGCGGTCCCGCAGGCGAAGACCTCGGTGAGGGTGCCGTTCTCCGAGTCGCGCTGCCACTGCTCGACCGAGACGCGGCCCTCCTCGGCCTCGTAACCGAGGTCGCGGGCGACGGTGAGCAGGGAGTCGCGGGTGACGCCCTCCAGGATGGAGCCGGTGAGGGTGGGCGTGATGATCACAGGCTTTGAATTGGACTCAGCGCCGTAGACGAAGTACAGGTTCATGCCGCCCAGTTCCTCGACCCACTGGTGCTCGACCGCGTCGAGGTAGCAGACCTGGTCGCAGCCCTTCGCCGCCGCCTCCGCCTGCGCGAGCAGCGACGCGGCGTAGTTGCCGCCGGTCTTGGCGTCGCCCATGCCGCCGGGGACGGCGCGGACGCGGTCCTCGGAGACCCAGATGGAGACCGGCTTGACGCCGCCCGGGAAGTAGGCGCCGGCCGGGGAGGCGATGACCAGGAAGAGGTACTCGCCGGCCGGCTTGACGCCCAGGCCGACCTCGGTGGCGATCATGAAGGGGCGCAGGTAGAGGGACTCCTCGCCACCGTGCGCCGGGACCCAGTCCTGGTCCTGGCGCACCAGCGCGTCGCACGCCTCGATGAACGTCTCCACCGGCAGCTCGGGCATGCCGAGCCGGCGGGAGGACGACTGGAAGCGGCGGCCGTTCTTCTCCGGCCGGAAGGTGGCGACGCTCCCGTCGGGCCGGCGGTAGGCCTTCAGGCCCTCGAAGATCTCCTGCGCGTAGTGCAGGACCATGGTGGCCGGGTCGAGGGAGAGCGGGGCGTACGGGACGAGCTGACCGTCGTGCCAGCCGCGGCCCTCGGTCCACTTGATCGTCACCATGTGGTCGGTGAAGTGGCGGCCGAACCCGGGGTTGGCCAGAATCGCCTGCCGCTCCGCGTCGGAGAGCGGGGTGGCGGAAGGCTTGAGCTCGATCGTGCGCGTCGTCATGGGTTGATGTCCTTCACCGGTTTGATGTGTGACGGGCCGCTGTCACGCCCGTACGGCCGGTGGCCGGTGCTAGGACGTCCGAGCATTCCCTCATGTCGCGACTTCGCGTTCGATTATCGCGCGCGGCCGGCGACGGATGAAACGGGGTGAATGCGGCCCAGGGTCTGATGGTCGCACCTGGCGGACGCAGGAGAAAGCCGCCGGGTGCCTTGTTTCTCGGACCCGGCGGCTTCGAAAGGTTGGATTTCGAGCGTGCCGGATCAGCCGGCTACTCGTACGGCGAGTGCGTCGCCGATCTCTGAGGTGCTCCGTGCGGGCAGGTCAGCGCGCTCGCCGAGGTCGGTGGCGACGGCCTCCTCGATCCGGGCCGCCTCGCCCTCGTACCCGAGGTGGCGGAGCAGCAGGGCGACGGACAGGACCGTGGCGGTCGGGTCGGCCTTGCCCTGGCCGGCGATGTCGGGCGCGGAGCCGTGCACCGGCTCGAACATCGAGGGGAAGTCTCCGGACGGGTTGATGTTGCCGCTGGCGGCGACGCCGATGCCGCCGGAGACGGCCGCGGCGAGGTCGGTGATGATGTCACCGAAGAGGTTGTCGGTGACGATGACGTCGAACCGCTCGGGCTGGGTGACCAGGAAGATCGTGGCGGCGTCGACGTGGATGTAGTCGGTGGTGACCTCGGGGTACTCCGCGGCCACCTTGTTGAAGATGTCGGTCCACAGGTGGCCCGCGAAGGTCAGCACGTTGTTCTTGTGGACCAGCGTGAGCTTCTTGCGGGGGCGCGCCTGGGCGCGGGCGAAGGCGTCGCGGACGACGCGCTCGACACCGTAGGCCGTGTTGACGGAGACCTCGGTGGCGACCTCGTGCTCGGTGCCCTTGCGGATGGTGCCGCCGTTGCCGGTGTACGGGCCTTCGGTGCCCTCGCGGACAACGACGAAGTCGATCTCCGGCTGTCCGGCGAGCGGGGTGGCGACACCCGGCAGCAGCTTGGACGGCCGCAGGTTGACGTGGTGGTCGAAGGCGAAGCGGAGCTTGAGCAGGAAGCCGCGCTCCAGGACGCCGGACGGCACCGACGGGTCGCCGATCGCGCCGAGCAGGATGGCGTCGTGGGCCTTGAGGGCGTCGAGGTCGGCGTCGGTGAGGGTCTCACCGCTGGCGTGGTAGCGCCGGGCGCCGAAGTCGAACTCCTTGGTCTCCAGCTTCACATCCTGCGGCAGGACGGCGGAGAGGACCTTCAGACCCTCGGTCACGACCTCCTGGCCGATGCCGTCACCGGGGATCACTGCGAGATTGAGGGTGCGAGAGCTTGCCGACATGTGCGGCACCTTACTCCTCGTCCCACGGGATGACATGGGGCGTCCGGCATGCGGACGCCTCGCTGCCCGTGACTCAGTGGCCGGTGGACCCGCCGTTGTCCCGGCGGTCGAGGGCGCGCTGGAGGGCGGCCGCGGCGTTCTTGCGGTCGGAGTCGGCGCTGCGGGAGAGGTGGCGGACTCGGCGGCGGACGGTCGTCTCGGCCATGGGAATCGACTCCTTCGGCACTAAGGGAGCGCGGAGAGCGAGCGGTACGGGGAGACGCCGGAAGGGGCGGGGAGCGCGGTGCCGCAGGGGTTGCCTGCGCGGGGCCCGGCTCACGACCGCCATCCGCTCGATCGAGCGGGAACGTTCGGCTCCTACAAAGCTAAGGGAGCGCGGAGCGTCTGTCTCCACAATTACTCGGACTTCCTACTATCTGAGACGGTGCCCTCGGTCACACCGCCCCGACCAGCGAAAACGCCCGGGGGGGGGGGCGGGGGGCGGGCGCCCGCGCCCCGCGCGCGCCGCTCACCGGGGGCGCCGCGCGGAGGGA